>NZ_JBALLY010000089.1:0-50131 GCF_036963045.1 Bacillus sp. JJ864
GAACTTATCCGCCGCTCAAAGCGACTTTAACAATATAACATTTTGTTATTTCTCTGTCAACAACTTTTTTTATTTCCAAGTTGTTGACCTCGTTGCCGTTCGTGACAACGAATATAAATATACCAGTTCATAAATTAAAATGCAATAGCTTTTTTATAATTTTTTTCACCTTATAAAATAATATAAAAAGAAAAGCTTTGGAGAAAACTCCAAAGCTTAGTCTTGTTTATGTCTCATTGCCGGGAATAGTAATACATCACGAATAGACGGCGCATTCGTTAATAACATAACAAGACGATCAATACCGATTCCTAACCCACCTGTAGGAGGCATACCATACTCAAGTGCTTCAATATAATCGTCATCCATCATGTGTGCTTCATCGTTACCTTGTTCACGCTCTTTTAACTGCGCTTCGAAACGTTCTTTTTGATCGATCGGATCATTTAATTCTGTAAATGCATTCGCATGTTCACGAGCAACAATAAATAACTCAAAACGATCTGTAAAACGTGGATCTTCTTCATTCTTTTTCGCAAGAGGAGAAATTTCCACCGGATGACCATAAATAAATGTAGGTTGAATTAAATGTTCTTCTACTTTTTGCTCAAAGAACTCATTAATAATATGACCAACTTCCATTGTATCCTTAATTTCTATACCGTGCTCTTTCGCTAATGCACGAGCTTCTTCTACACTCATCGGGTTCCAGAAATCTGCTCCAGAATATTGTTTGATTGCATCTACCATGTGCAGTCTTGTCCACTCTGGCTCTAAATTAATTTCATATTCACCATATTGAACCGTCGTTGTACCTAAAACTTCTTTCGCGATATGAGCAACCATGTTTTCTGTTAGCTTCATAATATCTTTATAGTCTGCATACGCTTCATATAATTCAATCATCGTAAATTCAGGATTATGACGAGTTGATACACCTTCATTACGGAATACACGACCAATTTCGTATACTTTCTCTAATCCACCCACAATTAGGCGTTTTAAATGCAACTCAATCGCAATACGCATATAGAATTCCATATCCAACGCATTATGATGTGTAATAAACGGACGCGCAGATGCTCCGCCTGCAATTGCATGCAGCATCGGTGTTTCTACTTCTAAATAGCCATTGTTATCTAAGTATCTTCTCATCTCACGAATGATTTTACTACGAGTTACAAATGTTTCACGACTTTCCATGCTCGTAATTAAATCTAAGTAACGTTGACGGTAGCGCTGTTCAACGTCTTTTAATCCATGATATTTATCAGGAAGTGGACGAAGAGATTTTGTTAGTAAAGTAAAAACAGTTGCTTTAACTGAAAGTTCTCCAACTTTCGTTTTAAATACTTTCCCTTCAATCCCTACTAAGTCACCTAAATCAGCTGTATTAAATAGTTCATACTGCTCATCACCAACTGTATCTTTACGAACATAGATTTGAACTTGGCCATGTAAATCTTGAATATGCGCAAAGCCCGCTTTTCCTTTACCGCGTTTTGTCATAATACGGCCAGCAATCGAAATAGAGATTTCTTTCTCTTCTAACTCTTCTTTAGAAAGTTCTCCATACAAGCTTAACAATTCTTTCGTTGAATGCGTACGCTCAAAACGTTTACCAAATGGATCGATTCCTTGTTCACGTAAGTTATGTAGCTTCTCGCGACGAACGAGCAATTGGTCATTTAATTCTTCGTGGTTCATGTTATCCATGGTATTGATATCACTCCAGCTCTATTAAAATTTACAATATATATAGTATATCATTTTCTATCCAACTAGAAAAACTGCCAGCAACGCGCTGGCAGTTCTTATTTCTTAGACGTAATTATAGGTAGTAAAAACAGGAATGTCAAACACTCCTTCTACCGCTTACTATTATCCAACTTGAATAGATTTTTGTTTCGCTTCTACTTCTTCTACGAACGCTGTCAATAAAGAAGCAAGATCCGTACGTGTATTACAACCGTTAATTTCATTGCGCACTCTTGCATTACCACGAACGCCCTTTAAGTACCAAGCTGCATGTTTGCGCATTTCTCGAACTGCGATGTCTTCATTTTTCAAATCAATGAGACGATCTAAATGCAACATACATACGTCAATTTTTTCGCGCACAGATGGCTCCGGCATTAATTCACCAGTCTCTAAATATTTCACTGTACGGTAAATCATCCATGGATTACCAAGCGCTGCACGCCCAATCATTACACCATCTACGCCAATTTCATCTAACATGCGCTTAGCATCTTGCGGCGTTTCTACATCACCGTTTCCGATAACAGGAATATTGACAGCTTGTTTTACTTGCTTAATAATATTCCAATCCGCTTTGCCTTCATACATTTGAACACGAGTACGACCATGAACAGCAACCGCCTGACCGCCCGCACGTTCAACTGCCTGAGCATTTTCAATTGCAAAAATGTGATCTTCATCCCAGCCAATACGCATTTTTACCGTCACTGGTTTCTCGACTGCATCTACCACCGCCGCTACCATTTCGTACACTTTATTCGGATCAAGCAACCACTTTGCACCTGCATCACATTTTGTGATCTTCGGCACCGGGCATCCCATATTAATATCGATAATATCCGCTGTTGTATTTTTATCTACATATTTTGCAGCTTCTACAAGCGTTTCTTTTTCCCCACCGAAAATTTGCAGACTTAATGGCTTTTCTCTCTCATCAATATATAGCATATCTAATGTTTTTTGATTGTTAAATAAAATCGCCTTATCACTTACCATTTCCGCACATACTAATCCTGCACCAAATTCTTTTACCGTTAAACGGAATGCAGAGTTACATACTCCTGCCATCGGCGCTAGTACAACCGGATTTTTCATTTCAATGTTTGCAATCTTTAACACCCGATTGCCTCCCTTCATTATCCCTACTTCGGCATTAATTCTTCTATTGAAACTTTTAACGTCTTTGCAACCTCTGCAACAAAATCCCGAGACGGAACTCGATTCCCTCTCTCAACTTCACCTAAAACCGATACAGATACCCCTAACTCTTTCGCAAATCCTTCTTGTGTATAGCCTTTTAGTTTACGAAAAGCGCGAATGCGTCTTCCCCATTTCTCTGCTTCCATACCGTTACTCCCTCTCGCCTTTTCATTTCTTCTACTTGTGAACGTGAAATGTTTCGGTTAATTTCTTGATTAACTTCCATCAACGGAACGATAACAAAAGCTCTTTCAAACATCCGCGGATGCGGAACAACAAGATTCTCTGCTTCAATATTTTCGTGATTATAGAGCAAAATGTCAAGGTCAATGGTACGCGGTCCCCATTTGAATTCCCTTTTTCTTCCTAGTTTATCCTCCACTTTTTGCGTCACCATCAATAATTCTTGAGGCAATAAATTGGTAGAAATTTTTATAACTAAGTTTAAAAACTGGTCTTGTTCTGCATATCCAACTGGATCTGTTTCATAAACAGATGATACATCCTCAACCTCAATAGCTGGATGTGCCCGCAACAACTCTATCGCTTGTGATAAATACGTATAGCGATCACCCATATTCGAACCCAAAGCAATATAAACTACACTATTCATGAACGCCCTCTCTCAATCTCCACCGCCACCGCACGGTAATGTCCTGGAATTGGTGGATCTGGTTTAATAACTTTTACAATACAATTCATAATACAATCGTACCGTTCTAATATATCTGCCGCAATATTTTCCGCAATGCTTTCCACAAGTTTATACGTTTTCTCTTCCACCACACATCTACATAACTCGTATAACTCTCCATAATTTACGGAATGCTCTAAGTTATCACTCGTTCCAGCTCGCTTTAAATCTAATTCTACAGTTAAATCCACTTTAAAACGCTGCCCTAATTTATTTTCTTCAGGAAATACACCATGGTAACCGTAGAACTCCATATCATGAACAAAAATTTTATCCAAACCTTTTACCCCCTTAACATAGCGTCCATCATCTTCGCCATGCGGGACATCTCTTTCACATCATGAACGCGTACAATTTCACAGCCTTTTTGAACGCCAAGACAAACCGTTGCACCAGTTCCTTCTAAACGTTCTTCTACAGGCAAATCTAACGCATGACCAATAAATGATTTTCGAGAAGTTCCAAGAAGAAGCGGATACCCTAACACTTTCAACTGTTCTAGATTTCGCATTACTTCTAAATTTTGTTCAAATGTTTTTGCAAACCCTATACCTGGATCTAAAATAATATTCTCATCACGTACACCTGCACGTTTCGCAATTGTAATACTCTCATACAAATCAGCAATCATATCCGCCATCAGATTTCGATAATTAGTATTCCCGCGGTTATGCATTAAAATAATCGGTACATTATAATGCGCCGCTACTTTTGCAATTTCTGGTTCTGCTTTTGCTCCCCAAACATCATTAATAATATGTGCACCAGCTTCAATAGCTTGTTTTGCAACCTCCGCTTTGTACGTATCGATAGATATAGGAACATCTACTGCCCCCGATACAGCTTGAATAATTGGTACAACACGTTGCACTTCTTCTTCTTCTGAGACTTTAGCAAAACCAGGACGAGTAGACTCTCCGCCAATATCAATAATATGCGCGCCGTTCATTACCATCTCTTTTGCATGACGGACAGCTGCTCCTACTTCATTATAATTACCACCATCAGAGAAAGAATCAGGTGTAGCATTCAAAATCCCCATAATGAACGTCTTTTCATTTAAGTCTAATGTATATTCACCGCACTGCATATTAGACATCTCCTTTTAACAATTCATTTCTGCTCCAAAGCTTTTCACGATACGTTTCATATACACGCGAAAGCTTAGTTGTAACCAATCCTTCTTTACCTGGGAAATGCGTTTCTCCAATGCACCAAATCGGGACAATTTCCTGAATGGAATTCGTAATAAACACTTCATCAGCTGTAAGTAACTCTTCTTGTAAGAATAATCCCTCTCTTACCTTGAGCCCCAAAGTTTCAGCAGCCGCTATTATAAAAGCACGAGTAATCCCATTTAAAATTCCGGTTTGTAGTGACGGTGTATACAATATGTCATTGTTCACAAAAAAGAGGTTCGAAACAATCCCTTCCGCAACATACCCTTCCTTTGTAAGAAAAATTCCTTCTTTCGAAGTTGTATTCCCAATCTCACGTTTTCCCAAAATATTATTTAAATAATGATGTGACTTTAAACGAAACTCTCCTTCTGGCGTATTGCGTGTTTGCTTTAAAATGACTCCTTCTTTTTCTATTACCTCACTAGGAGCCGGTAAAGGCTTTATAAAAACAATAACAGAAGGCTCTTCATACATATCTGTCTGCAAGCCAATCTCCCCGCTACCTGCAGACACATTAAAACGAACATACGCGTTTTGCAAATGATTTCTTACCATCAACTCTTTTAAAATGCTTTTTACATCTTCTTTTGTCATTTTCCATGCAATATGTAATGACGAAAGAGCGGTCATAAGCCGCTCATAATGATCATCTAGCAAGAAAGGGTGCCCATTGTAAATACGGAACGTTTCAAATACACCAAGACCATATAAATACCCATGATCATAAGGAGAAATTTTAGCTTCACTCGCGTCTACAAATGCACCGTTCACATAAATTAACATACAGAAGTACTCCGGCTGTAATGACGGATGAAGTTTTGCAGCAATTCCTTACCATGGGAAGTCATAATAGATTCTGGATGGAATTGTACACCTTCAATTGGTAATGTTTTATGACGAAGCGCCATAATTTCTCCTTCCTCTGTCCAAGATGTTACTTCCAAACACTCTGGTAATGTTTCTTTTTTTACAATTAAAGAATGGTAACGCGTTGCTGTAAATGGATTTGGAATATCAGCAAAGATTGTTTTCTCATCATGATGCATTAAGGACGTTTTCCCGTGCATTAAACGCTCCGCACGAACAACATCCCCTCCAAATACTTGCGCGATCGATTGATGCCCTAAACAAACACCAAAAATCGGAATTTTCCCTGCAAAATGACGAATCACATCCATACTGAGCCCTGCTTCATTCGGACTACACGGCCCAGGGGAAATCATTAAGAAATCAGGCTGCATGTTTTCAATATCTTCAATTGTAATTTCATCGTTACGTTTGACGATAAGTTCTTGCCCTAACTCTCCAAGAAATTGCACTAAATTAAACGTAAAGGAATCATAATTATCAATCATTAATATCATTTCTCTCACCTAACCGTTTCTTCGCTACTTTCTTTCGCACGCCATAATGCTATTGCTTTCTTTAACGACTCTTTATACTCATTTTTCGGATTAGAATCAATAACAATTCCCGCTCCTGCCTGTACATACGCTTGTCCATCTTTCGCAAGTAACGTACGAATGACAATATTTAATTCCATATCCCCTGAATAGCCAATCCAACCAATTGAACCCGTATAAATACCACGGCGAACTGGTTCTAGCTCTTCAATAATTTGCATCGTCCGAATTTTCGGCGCTCCGGTAATCGTCCCACCCGGAAATACAGCCTTCACACCATCAAAAGCATCTTTCCCTTGCTGTAATTCCCCGCGTACATTTGAAACAATGTGCATAACGTGGGAATATTTTTCAATTACCATAAATTCATCCACTTCTACTGTTCCATACTCACAAACACGCCCTAAATCATTTCTCTCTAAATCAACAAGCATAACGTGTTCTGCACACTCTTTTTCATTTTCAATTAACTCTTTTGCAAGCTTTTGATCTTCTTGTTCATCTTTCCCGCGAGAGCGTGTACCTGCAATCGGGCGGGTACTTACTTCATTACCCTGCTTTTTAATTAATAACTCTGGTGAAGCACTTACAATTTGAAAATCTCCAAATTCTAAATAACCCATGTACGGAGAAGGATTAATTTCACGAAGCGTTGTATAAATTTCTAGCGGATGCGTTTGCAATGTTTTTTCTTGTCTTGTAGACAAGTTCACTTGAAATACATCTCCTGCGCTAATATAATCCTGAATTCGCCCAACAGCCTCAACAAACCCTGTTTCCGTAAAGGAGACTGCTTCTTTATTTGTTTCAGGCGGAATAAACTTCATTGTCACTTCCGGCACATCTTGTAACCAAAGTTCTTTTAATTCATTTAAGTGCCACTTTGCTTGCTTCTCATCATTTGTATAATGAGTAATAATCCATAACATTCGTTCTTTCTGATCATAAACAAATACGTCATCGAACAATAAGAAAAATATATCTGGTACATTTACATCATCTTCTGCAAGAGAAGGTATTTTCTCAATATAGCGGATACAATCATAACTGAAATAACCAATTGCGCCACCTTGAAACGGCGGATACGCATCATTATGTTCTGTTTTCCATTGTTCCATATACTGTTGCATTAGGTGCAATGGATTCCCCTTTTCTATTGTTCCCTCTCCATTTTCCCATATATGTAGTGTTTCATCTTTCCCACGAACAATCGCTACAGGGTCAAGTCCAACAATACTATAACGTCCCCCGCGGCCACTTTCTAAAATGATATGATGAGGTTTATTTTGCGAAAGGAACTTATACTGTTTAAAAAAGTCTAACTGGTACGGAACTGAAATAGCTAAAGATTTTCGTCGCTGCATATAAACACCTCGTCTTATTTTATCCTGTTCTAACGATCGGTTAAAAATATTGAACCGTCCGCAGAAACCCGATTTGGTTCAACTAACACTTATTTTACATGAAGTTTTCTAGTCGTTCACTCTTTTCCTATTTTCAAACGAAAAAAGAAAAAGCATCCCTTTTTTGAGGAATGCTTTCCATATATTAAAACTTATGATTCAAACTGATAAAGTGGTGTACTTAAATAACGCTCACCATTACTCGGAATGATGACAAGTACTTTCTTGCCTTTTCCAAGTTTTCTTGCAACTTCTGTCGCCGCATAAATAGCTGCTCCAGATGAAATACCAACTAAAATCCCTTCTTCGCGCGCTACTTTTCTTGCATATTCAAATGCTTGTTCTGCTTTTACTTGAATAACTTCATCATATACATCTGTATCTAACGTTCCAGGAACAAATCCAGCACCGATACCTTGAATTTTATGAGGACCCGGTTTTCCGCCTGATAATACCGAGGAATCAGAAGGCTCTACGGCATAAATTTTGATATCTTCATACGTTTCTTTTAATACTTCACCAGCACCCGTAATTGTTCCACCTGTACCAACACCTGAAACGAATGCATCTAATTGTTCACCCATCTGCTCAACAATTTCCGGACCTGTAGTTAAACGATGAATTTCTGGGTTTGCATCATTTTGGAACTGTTGAGGCATAAAGTATCCATGTTCTTTCGATAACTCCGTTGCCTTACGAATTGCCCCGCCCATTCCTTCTGATCCTGGCGTTAACACTAATTCCGCTCCATAAGCACGTAATAAATTGCGACGTTCAACACTCATCGTTTCCGGCATAACTAAAATCGCATTATACCCTTTTGCCGCTGCTACCATCGCTAAACCAATTCCTGTGTTTCCACTTGTCGGCTCAATAATCGTATCGCCTTCTTTTAATAATCCTTGTTTCTCAGCAACTTCAATCATCGCTAAAGCAATACGATCTTTTACGCTACTCCCAGGGTTCATGAACTCTAATTTCAAATAAATATCTGCACTATCCTCTTCTGCAATGCGGTTTAATTTAACAATCGGCGTTTTTCCGATTAATTCTGAAATTGATTGTGCCACTCGCATCTCCGTCACTCCTAACACCAAGTATTTTCATTGGATTTATGTACATTTTGTCAAAAAGAAGGTTATTTGTCAATCTATTTAGATGATTTTAAATAGACAAATAACCTTTTTCTTACTTACAAACTTTCTATTAATTTTGTTATATCTTCTTTAGAAAAGTTATATCGTTCATTACAAAAATGACAATGCACTTCCGTCTCTTCTTCTTCATCACGCACTTGCGTTAATTCTGTTTTACCTAAACTTATTAATACGCTTTCAATACGCTCACGAGAACATGTACAGTTAAATTGTACATCCATTGTTTCTAAAATTTTCACATTGTCTTTCCCTAACAACTCATACAGCAACTCTTCAGGAGTTAGACCTTGTTCAATAAGTTTAGAAACCGGTGGGATTTTTTGCAAACGCTCTTCAAGGGCTGCAATTGTCTCTTCCTGTGCATCCGGCATAATTTGCAAAATAAAGCCACCCGCAGCTGAAATACTATCGTCACCATTCACAAGAACTCCAACACCAACAGAAGAAGGCGTTTGCTCAGAAACAGCAAAATAATACGTAAAATCTTCTCCTAACTCACCAGACACAAGTGGAACTTGACCAATAAATGGCTCACGCATACCGATATCTTTAATAATTGTTAAAAACCCTTCTGTTCCTACAGCCTGATATACACGTAGCTTCCCTTGTTCTGTTGCTTCAAAATCAACATGCGGATTTGTTACATAACCACGTACATCCCCATTTGCATGTGCATCTATTAATATTGGACCGAGAGGACCGTTACCTTCAACTTTAATTGTAAGCTTCTGATCACCTTTTAACATCGCACCCATCATTGTACCTGCTGTTAAAGAACGACCAAGTGCTGCTGAAGCAGTTCTCCATGTATCATGACGTCTTTGTGCTTCACTCACTGTATTTGTTGTGTGAACACTATAGGCACGCACTTCTCCATTAAACGCTAGCGCTTTTACCAAATAATCTTTCATTTTCATTTATTCACCTTTCTCTTGTTGTAAATTCGCATTACGCTCATATAACATATATAGACCTTTAAGCGTTAAAAACGGATCGACATTATCAATAACGTTCGATTCCTCTGCAATTAATTTCGCTAACCCACCTGTTGCAATAACAGTCGGTTCTTGTTTAGCTTCCTCTTTCATTCGCTTTACAATACCTTCTACTTGTCCAACATAACCATATAAAATACCCGCCTGCATTGCACTTACTGTATTCTTTCCAATGACACTACTTGGTCTTGTAATTTCAATACGAGGAAGCTTTGCTGCTCTACTGTATAATGCTTCTGCTGAAATCATAATGCCAGGTGTAATTACCCCACCCATATAATGCTTATGCTCGTTAATATAACAATATGTAGTTGCTGTTCCAAAGTCGACAATAATAAGAGGACTTCCGTATAACTGAATACCAGCTACCGCATTTACAATACGATCAGCCCCCACTTCACGTGGATTCTCATACTTAATATTTAAGCCCGTTTTAATTCCAGGTCCAACTACAAGAGGCTTAATTTTAAAATACTTCTCACACATACGCTCTAAAGCAAACATAATAGGCGGTACAACAGAAGAAATAATAATTCCTTTTATATCATGAAAAGTAATCCCCTCGTGTTCAAGTAATTGTTTCACAAGCATTCCATATTCATCTTCCGTTTTATGACGATCTGTTTCCATACGCCAATGCTGAAGAAGTTTATCATTTTCAAACACACCAAGTACCGCATTTGTATTCCCTACATCCAATACAAAAATCATATTCTCACCACTTATCTTATTTAATGTATATTTGTGCAATATGTACAGAATTTATCCCGCTATTCGTGGGCAGTAAGCCCCCCCCACCTCATGATTCAGAGAGAAGCGAAGAAGATAGGTGTGAGACAACTGCCCGTAAAAGCCCGATTGGTTCAACTAATAATCAGTGGAGGGATGAAGTAAACCCCCACTGATTATAGTTTCACTTTATCCCGCTGCTAGAAGTTTTATTTTATAACCTCATCATACCATATTTATACACATGTTCAGCTTTCCTATCCTCACCATTTTACAAAAATCCATTTCCTTTTTTCAATGTTTAAGCCCGGCTATACCGCAAAGAAAAAAGGAGCGACAATTGTCACTCCTTCGGTTCTTCTTTATTTTCTGGCACTTCATCTTCTTTTTTCATTGTGATGTTTACCTTTACATCACTTTCAGAAGATGTTTTACGCTCCGGTAATGTACCATGTTCACATAAATGATTGATTTGCTCTGCATCTAACGTTTCTACTTCAAGCAACGTATTTGCAATAATATCAAGTTTATCACGGTTTTCAGTAAGAATTTGTTTTGCACGAGCATAACATTCTTTCATAATGCTTTGCATTTCCATATCAATTTCATGTGCAATTGCATCACTATAGTTTTGCTCAGAATGGAAGTCTCTTCCTAAGAACACTTGACCGCCTTGTGAGCTACCGAATTGCATTGGTCCAAGCTTATCACTCATACCAAACTCAGTTACCATGCGTCTAGCTATTCCGGTCGCACGTTGGAAGTCATTATGAGCTCCTGTACTTACTTCTCCAAATACAACTTCTTCAGCCACTCGTCCACCAAGTAGACCCGTAATTTTATCAAGCAATTCTGGCTTTGTCATGAAGTAACGATCTTCTTTCGGAAGCATTACTGCATATCCACCAGCTTGACCGCGCGGCACAATCGTTACTTTATGAACAATATCCGCTTCATCAAGCACTACCCCAATTACAGTATGTCCTGCCTCATGGAATGCAACGATATTACGTTCTTTCTCAGAGATAACACGACTTTTCTTAGCTGGACCTGCAATAACGCGATCCGTTGCTTCATCAATATCACTCATATCGATCTTCTTCTTATCTTGTCTCGCTGCTACAAGAGCCGCTTCATTTAATAAGTTTTCAAGATCAGCACCAGAGAACCCTGGTGTACGCGTTGCAATAGCACGCAAATTAATATTTTCATCTAACGGTTTATTGCGTGCGTGTACTTTAAGCACTGCTTCACGACCATTTACATCTGGACGATCTACTGTAATTTGACGGTCAAAGCGTCCTGGACGTAATAACGCTGGGTCAAGAATATCAGGTCGGTTTGTTGCAGCAATGATAATAATACCTTCATTTGCTCCGAAACCGTCCATTTCTACAAGCAATTGGTTTAATGTTTGCTCACGCTCATCGTGGCCACCACCAAGACCTGCCCCACGCTGACGACCTACCGCATCAATTTCATCAATAAAAATGATACAAGGTGCGTTTTTCTTTGCATTTTCAAATAAGTCACGTACACGAGAAGCACCGACACCGACGAACATCTCTACGAAGTCAGAACCACTAATAGAGAAGAATGGAACGCCAGCCTCACCTGCAACAGCACGTGCAAGCAATGTTTTACCTGTCCCTGGAGGTCCAACTAATAAAACACCCTTCGGAATACGAGCACCAACCTCCGCAAACTTACGAGGGTCTTTTAAGAACTCTACAACCTCAACAAGTTCTTGTTTTTCTTCATCTGCTCCAGCTACATCTCTAAAACGGACCTTTTTCTTATCATCATTGTATAACTTCGCTTTACTTTTACCGAAGTTCATCACACGGCTACCGCCGCCTTGCGCTTGGTTAAGTAAGAAGAAGAATAAAATGAAGATAATTACAAAAGGAATGATGGAAGTGAAGAATGTTACCCACGCACTTGTTTCTTCTGCTGGTTGATATTTCACTTCTGTACCTTGTGCTTTGTCGTTAATTTTCTTTTGTAATTCTTCAGTGTTAGGTGCATAAGTTACAAACTGTTTTTCCTGACTCTCAGTACTTAGTTGTCCTTTTACCTCAAATACACCATTTTTCGGTTGAAGTTGTACATTACGAACCTCACCCTTTTCAAGTTTAGCAATGAATTTATCGTAGCTAATTGGCTTTATACTTTGCTTTGAACCATTAAAATAACTCACAATACCAATTACCACTAAAAATATAAGTAAATAAAAGATGGTATTACGGAAGATCCGATTCATCCCTAACCTCCTCTCACAGCATACAAACTATAATAGTAAATAGTAACATAGAAAAACTTTCCTATCCAATTGTAATGCTTAATATTATTAATTGGAATATACGCTCGGTTTTAATACACCAACATAAGGAAGATTACGATATTGTTCCTTATAGTCTAATCCGTATCCCACAACAAATTCGTGCGGAACGGTAAACCCAACATAATCCGCTTTAAGATCAACTTTTCGGCCAGTTGGCTTATCTAATAACGTTACAATCTTCACAGATTTTGCTTTACGATATTTAAATAAGTCTACTAAGTAGCTTAATGTAAGGCCGCTGTCGATAATATCTTCTACGATTAAAATGTCGCGTCCTTCTACAGAAGTATCTAGATCTTTTAAAATTTTCACTTCACCAGTTGAAACAGTAGAATGACCATAGCTAGATACAGCCATAAAGTCCATTTCAAGATATGCATCTGTGCGCTTTAATAAGTCTGCCATAAATGGCATTGCACCTTTTAGTACACCGATTGCAAGAGGTACCGTGTTTTTATAATCCTCTGCAAGAATTGCGCCTAATTCCCTTACTTTTTCTTGTATTTGCTCTTCAGAAATTAATACTTTTTCAATATCTTGATTCATCATTTCATTATCCTCCTGGAAGACTCCTTGCTTTTGTAATGAATAATAATATATGTATCCTTATCTACTGTTTCTCGCGAAATAGCAAATGCAGATCGTTTCAACAACGGAATCCAAATAATATTTCCATTCGCATCACAAACAATTGGCCAGTCTGCTCTTTTCTCCTTCGGTACTTTTGCCTCAATAAAAATAGACTTTATCTTCTTCGTACCATTCATACCTTGAATTGACATTCGATCGCCATCTTCCCGCGGACGAACGATAAGTGGAGATGTTATTTCATTATATTTTGCAACAAACATCATCTCATTCACCATACTAGGTACACAATTGCTAATCTCTACTACAAACTCATCACCATTTACTAATGTTACCTTTCCAGGCACTTGTAAAACATGAGAAGAAAAAACAACTTTTTCTTCAACAAAACGGAAAATACATTCTTCATATGTACGAACAACCTCTAACCCACCCGGAAAGTGAAGCACACCAGAAGGATGAGTTCGTTTGAAAAACTCAATCACCTTGTTAATATGTACAGAAGAAAGCGAAGATGGAATTTTATATTCATAAAGATAGTTTAATATTAGTTGAATCCCTCTCCTTTGTAAAGGTATAGGCATAGATTCAAATGCAGGAATTGATACGACAACTCTTTTTGTATCTTTTTTCTTAATTACTTTATTCATTTTTTCAAAAGCTAATTCCTGCAAATACGCTTCATCCTCTTGCATAAACTTACTAAAAGCTTGAAAACGCTCATGAACATTTGGATTCTCCTGTTTTAAATGAGGAAGAACATATTTTCGTAGTCGATTCCTTGTATACGTTTCTTTTGTATTACTAGGGTCAATACGAGGGACAACATCCTTTCTCTTACAATAATCAAGAATCTCTTCTTTCGTTACTGCCAGCAGAGGTCGAATTAAAAAACCTTTATCAAAAGCCCGTTTCGCAGAAATTCCAGAATAGCCTTTCGAAGTGCTACCACGCACAAGACGCATTAAAACTGTCTCAATTTGATCGTCACCATGATGACCAAGAGCTACATATTGCGCATTATGTTTTCTCATTATTCTTTCCAAAAATGCATATCGACATTCTCTTGCCGCAACTTGTGCACTCATTCGATTCTGTTTTTGATACTGCTTTACATCAATTTGTATTGCTTCACAGATAACATTAAGATTTTCACACAAATGTTTCACAAATCGTAAATCTTCCTGTGATTCCTCACCGCGAAACATATGGTCAACATGAGCTACTACAATTTGCAGTTTCTTCTCTTCACGCTTCTCTAACAAATAGAAGAAAAGCGCTAAAGAATCAGGTCCCCCCGATACACCAACAACAACCGTAGAATGTGCCTCTAATAAATTATGCCTTTCTACAAAAGCATCTACCTTTTTAACAAATTCATCTTTCAATGCTGCAATCACCTTTCATTAAGCTAAAACGATAGCATACCCAGATATAATGGTACAACTTTTACAAGCTTTCTGCAAAACAAAGATGTATAAATTTCACAATTTATCTTACATATGAATTTTTTCTTTGCATACAGAAATAAACAAAATTAAATATTCCATGTATAACAAACAGGCCTCAGGTATATTCCTGGGCCTTGTCATTTCCCTCTTTATAAATCAAAAAACAGTAAGAGATACTGATATTTCCACTTCTCAAAATTATGACAAGCGAAAAGAGAAACGTAGAGAATAACTCACCCTTTTTATCAAGAGAGAATGAAGCCCATAGGAGCTTAATTAGTTCAACTAATAATCAGTGGGGGATGAAGCCCCCCACTGATTAAAGTTTCACTTTATTGCGCTTGTTTACTAACAATAGGAATTGTAGCCCATTTTGGCATATTCTTTTTTACTTTTGCGACCACGATTGTCATGTCATCATTAATATATCCATTATCAGTACGAATAACATCTTCCATAATAATATCAGCAATCTCTTGTGGATCTTCCGTTTCTAATTCTTTAATCTTCCGCTTCATCCACACTTCATGATTCTCTACATGTTTTGCACCTTCAAAAATCCCATCGCTCATCATGACTAAAATATCACCGGATTTTAATTGCTCACCTACAACATCTACTTCAAAGTCTTCAATAATTCCCATCGGTAAATTACTCGCCTCTATTTTAAACACTTGATTGCCACGCTTTACAAAACTTGGCGTAGAACCAATCTTTAAAAACTTAGCATTTGCATCACGCAAATCAATCATCGCTAAATCTAATGTTGTAAACATTTCTTCAGTTGTTCGCAGCGAGAGAATTGAATTAATCGATTTTATTGCAATCTCCTCATCAATACCTGATTGCAATATTTTTTGCAACAGCTTCACTGTCTCTTTACTTTCCATGTGAGCTCGTCTTCCATTTCCCATCCCATCACTAATAGCCAGCGCATATTTCCCCACACTTAACTCCATCATGGCATAGGAATCACCAGATACAAATCCCCCTCCTTTAGCCGCTGTAGCAAGGCCTGTATCAATAGAAAACGTTTTAGCCGAACCAAAAGATACTGTACTGTAACCATTCGGATACGCTGATTGGTCTTCATGTTTCACAACAACCGTCTCGTGTAAAATATCAGTCAACATCGGAGCAACAAGCTTTTCACATTCCCCATGTTTATTACACGAAGCGGGAATCATCATTTCAATATCAATGTTCCCCCGATCCAAACAATAAATATCAACATGTTCAACCTCTACACCAAAATCACGAAAGGCTTGTAAAATTTGTTCCTCTTGCACCTGATGATTCTCTCTTTCCTTTTGAATCTCTTTTGAGAAATCTGCCATTACTTTCGAAACACCCATAAGTTGCTCAGCAACAATTCTACGATTATCCCGCATTTGCTTCCTTAACTTTTGTCCTTCATAAAAATGCTCTAATTCATCATCTATCAAACCTGTTACCTTCGTTCCTCTCACACAATATTTTTCAAAATCACGGAGCAATTTACGATTATTTTGCAATGTACCTTCCTCCGTTTCGTTCATGAGTTGCTTCATATAATCATACGTTTTATCAAAATTCACAACCCAACACTGATCCTTTTTAAAGCACGTCTGACATGTCTTGGCGGTAATTGTGCTTAAAAATAAATCCGTCTCTGTATCCTTATCTTCATCTTCTACATACCCATATATAGAAAAACTATTAGACAATGCTTCAAACACATTTGCAAACTGATTAATTTTATTTGCCGTAACATCACGCATTCTTCTTAAATATTGTTGTTGATCATTCGCATGCTCTTGTGTGCCTGGCATATACTTGGAAAGACGTTCAACGATGAACTTAGGCGTTAATAAAAACAATGTAATCGCAGCGCCTGACTCTAATAACGTCATTACAATACTTGTTTGTTTATCTACGTATAACGTAATTAAACTCGTTCCAATTAACAAACCTAAACTTACCCCTATTCGCTTCCCCTCTTTCAACAAGCCACCTAACAATCCAGAGAACGCCAGTAAACTTAATTGATATAAACTTGCTACATTTGCTAAGCTTAAAATCAAACCTGTCACAACTCCTACAGTAGAACCTGTTGCCGCTCCTGCCACAAATGCAAACACTAATACTAAATATCTCGTGAAAATATGCTGAACTGATAAATCATAAATAAACCAATCTGTTGTACCCGTTAATACAGATGCTAGCAATATAATTAGGCAAACAATTTCTTCCGTTTCTAATGATTGCTGTTTTCCTTTTCGTTCTATTAAAAGAGGAACACTTTGCAAGAAAATCATTGTTAACACGAAGCTTAATCCTGCTTCAATTGTACTAACAAGCAAATCATACATACCAATTGATCCTTGCGCGAAATAAACAACGATAAGATGAGCGGTTAATGCGGAAATAAATACTTGAAATGGTACAAGTCCAATCGTCTTACTTGTAAAACGACTAAAGAAGATATTATAGATGAAGAATGTAAATATAGATGCAAAGGCAAAGAATAAATTTTCTAATGAAACCGAAAATGCACCTGCCATTACAGCTAGGAATGCAAGAGCCATTTTATCGCGTTTCATCACATATACAGCAGCAAAAAATGGCAAAGCAAACGGTAAAATGTTCGTTAAAATATATGCTCGTCCCAAAAGAAAACCAACCAACGCAACCACAAATCCCCAACGAAAGAAAATTTGTTCCAATTTCATCCTTAATTTGCTTGTCCACTTTTCAGCTGTCATTTGCCCACGACCTATAGCAAGCGCACTAGAATTTGGATTAACAGTATTCCTTCCTGTTCTTGGCATATTTTGAACACCACCTGCATATTTTATTACTTGTAATTATAAAATGTATGTTGCGGAGTTTTTGTCAAAATAACAGTTTGCAACACAATAATTGTTCGACTTTTTATACAAAATAGTACCATATATATACAGAGTTACACGTAAATCCTTTACTTGATTATTGAATTTTCAAAAAATAATAGTTGTTTTTGTAGAAGTAGCGCATAACTTTACAATTCCTTAACATAAAGTGAAACTTCCATCATTTTTATCACCGATTAGAAATTGCCAACAATTATCTCCAACTCAAAGTTGCGAGGCGCAGAATAACTGTTCACAATAACAAGACAAAAAAAGATCATGCATAATTTGCATGATCTTTTTAGCGATGACCCGTACGGGATTCGAACCCGTGTTACCGCCGTGAAAGGGCGGTGTCTTAACCACTTGACCAACGGGCCGTTAAAATATATAGCGGCGGAGGGGATCGAACCCCCGACCTCACGGGTATGAACCGTACGCTCTAGCCAGCTGAGCTACACCGCCATGTCGTATTTAACGGACAATTAATATATTATCTTAAACAGCATTTTAAGTCAACATGTTTTTAAATATTTTTTATCATTTTTTCTATACGCTGTTTTCACCATAAAAAAGCACCCTGAGTGAACACTCTGGGTGCTTCTCTTTATTTTAAAATAAACAGCAAGTTTTATCCGCGACGAGCGCCACGGCCGCCACGTTTTGACTCCGTGTTACGCTTTAAAGAAGTTAAACGATCTTCACTGTCTTTTAAAAAGCGAGCCATCTTTTGCTCAAATGTTTCTTTTGGGTTACGGTTGTCACCGCCACCACGATTGTCTCTGTTAAAAGAGCGATTACGCCCAGGACGTCCAGCACGTTGATTATCGCGTTGCTCACCTTCTGTTTTTTCACGTTCTTTCGCTTTTTTAATAGATAAACCAATTTTACCGTCTTTCTCAACATTAATAACTTTTACTTCTACTTGATCGCCTACTTTTAAGTGATCATTAATATCTTTTACATAATTATCAGCAACTTCACTAATATGAACAAGACCAGTTAATCCTTCCGGAAGCTCTACAAAAGCCCCAAAATTAGTAATACCTGTTACCTTACCCTGTAACTTGCTGCCTACCTCGATTGACATAAAAAAAACGCTCCTCCTTAGTGGTTAAAAAGTCAAATTTTACTTCATTATATATAATCTTAAAATATAGTGTCAATACAACACCTACTACTTAGAAATGGGAAAAATTATCTCCCCGGGCTTTGAAAAGTAATAATCTCTTCTAGCAATCTCTAAAACATAATTCTCATCTTGCAATTTTTGGATTTCATCTTTCAGCTGTTTTTCTTTCGTCGTTAATACATTTGTTTCTTTTTCCAACTCTTTTACTTTTGTTTCTTTAGCGTTAATCGTACTATTTTGTTGATAAAATGTCACACCAATACTTACAATAACTACAAAAGCAAACGCCAAAAATAAAGCTAATCGACGATAAACGCGCCTTCTACCTTCGTTCGATTGTATTATATGCTCTTTAACAGAATTTGGATTCTGTTCTAATACATACCTTTGCTTTAGTTCCCTCATTTCCGAGGTCCCCCTAACTTCTTTTTTATAAGTTCCCAAATTAGGAATACATGCTTCTTCATTTTCTTGAAATATTTTAAAAGTCCTGCTTGTCTCTTTATAAAAATTTTAACATGGCTAGGGAGAAGTTTCCATATAACAAAACAAACAAATCGAACAGGGATGAAAATAATTTTCCACACGAACCGCAATATCGCTACAATAACTTTCCACAACCCGGTTCCAACTCCAACTACAAGACGAAATAAAAATAGCATAAACGCTATAATTAAATGAATCAAAATCGTAATTGGCTTAACAATAAATAACTGAACAACACGAACGCAAAAATAAAATGTTTGAACAAAAATGTAAATCAAAAAATTTAATACTTTCATGTACAATGACTTTAACAAACTTTGATATGCAGCAAAACCACACAACAAAGCTAAAAATACATACATACGTAACTCTGCTTCATTTACAAGCAACAATACATAAAACACAACAAGAGCTTGGACAATCCAAAATAAAATATCATAGATAAATACGAGCCAACGCTTTCGCTCTCCACGTTTCAAAAAGCGATGGTATGTATCTAAAGCTGCTCCAAGTGAAGCGCCCATCCCAATCATTGAAAGCATTGTATATAATTGAACCGTTAAGCTCATTTAAATAACTTGCTAAAGAATCCTTTAGCTTTCTCCCCTTGATGCTCATCAATGTAAGCCATCTCATATATTTTCCCTTTAATGGACACAAGTCCTTTTTCAACATCAAGGTTTTTCATTTGTAGATTTTGACCGCGTATCGTTAAAAAGCCCATGACTGTTTCTAACAAAAATTCTTCACTATCAAAACTCTCCACCTGCTTGACTCCTGTAATATCAAGAACGCGTCTTCCTCTCATTACAACGTCATGTTCTACAGTAACATTTTGTTGATTAGAAGACGACATTGAATATCCTTTGTTCACGTCCATCCCCCCATAACTTTATACTAGTATCAATGTATGAGAGGACAAAATTATTTAGAACAAGCTATCTTCCGCCTTTACTTGAACTTTCTCTTCACGAACAACGGTATATAAGTTTGCCGCATCTTCTTTTTTTGTCGTTTCCTTTAATTCGTTAATTTTTACCGTAACAACTTTTTGACCGAAACGAATCGTTAATTCATCTTCTGCCTTTACAGTTGAGCTTGCTTTCGCAACTTGACCGTTAATCATAATTCGTCCTTGATCTGCAACTTCTTTTGCTAATGTTCTTCTTTTGATAAGACGAGACACTTTTAAAAATTTATCTAAACGCACAACAACTCCCCCTTATTCATTCTCTATTCGCTTTGCTTCTTCCCATAATGCATCAAGCTCTTTTAAAGAAAAATCTTTCATTTCCTTCTCCATACTAGCAACCTTTGCTTCCATATATAAAAAACGGCTTATAAATTTTTCGTTTGTTTTATGAAGTGCTTCTTCCGGATTGATTTTATAATAGCGAGCAATATTCACAAATGCAAATATTAAATCCCCAAATTCCGATAACATTTTCTCTTCATCCATAACCGTCACTTCACGTTGAAATTCTTCCCATTCCTCATCTACTTTTTCCATCATTGGCTTAATATTATCCCAGTCAAAACCAACCTTTGCAGCTTCTTTTTGAATTTCATAAGCGCGCATTAACTGAGGTAAACTTTTCGGAATGCCTGATAAGATAGACTCTTTTACATTCCCTTTTTCTTGTTTCTTAATTTCTTCCCAATTCGTAACAACATCAGCAGCCGTCTCTACACTAACATCTCCGAATACATGAGGGTGACGACGTACCATTTTCTCAGACAATGTGCGAATGACATCATCAATCGAGAACCAGCCTTCATCTTCACCAATTTGTGCATGAAGCATAACTTGCAATAGAACATCACCAAGTTCTTCAACAAGATGATCGTCATCTTCCTCATCGATAGCTTCTAATACCTCATATGCTTCTTCAATTAAATATTTCTTTAATGTTTGGTGCGTTTGCTTTTTATCCCATGGGCATCCGTTTGGTCCGCGTAGCTCCGCAATAATATCACGTAATACAGCAAATTCTTGATACAATGATTGTCGATTTAACACCGGCGGCACATACACACTCGTTAAATTATTAAGCTCCGCCTCATGATCCAATAAATAGAGCGGTACTTTCTTCACTTGTTCAAATGATGTTCCTGCCGCAGTCACGATATATACTTCATAATCATCTGGAAGCATTTCCATTAATGTTAGTTTGACCTCAGATGCAATAAATGCATCATACACTTGGCAGAAAATTAAGTGCTGACGAAGCTCTAATTGTCCTCTTTCAAATGACGTCGCATCAATTAACTGAAACCCTTCAATTGGATCAATTTTCAAACTTGTAAACATTGGGTCTAAAAAGCTTTGTCCACCCTCGATGCGCACCTCAATATTCTCTTTTTCTCCTTTTTGCAGCAAAAGTTGTACAGTACGCTCTGCCACAAGCGGATGACCTGGAACCGCATATAAAATATCAGCTTCCTTGGCTTTTTGAATCAATGTGTTAGAAATTGTTTCATACACTTCTTCAAATGTATCATACGCTTCATATACACCATCAAAAGATGTGTATAATACACCTTCTTTCTCGAGCTCCTCTATAACTGGATGTTCTTTTGTTCGAACGTACATGTGCGCCGCTTCTTTCACTTTTCGATATACGCCCATTGTAAGCTGGTCTAACTCACCAGCTCCTAATCCTAAAATCGTAATTGTTCTTTTCATAATGCCCACCTCTATCCACTCTTCTTCAAAGAAGTTTGTACTTTTTCTTGTTTCATAACCGTCCCAAGTTCCTGCGCTGTAAATACTTGTAGCTTTAAAATTAAAAATACATATAGTAAACCACCAACACCGACACATAGCAATGCTTGAATCGCTGCCAATCCTCTATGCTCCGCGTTAGCTTGTAATCCAAACCACTCAAACATATACATACATCCAGCAAGTACTAACACCATACTTAATGCTCCAATTGTCACACCTACAATAGGCTTTTTCTGCATAAGTGGCTCATTAACCACTCGAATCAGTAATACACTATTCAATACGGCAATACACAACAACGCAATCACAGTTGCAATCGCTGCACCGATTACACCAAAATGCGGCATGAATATATAATTGAGTAACAATTTCACACATGCACCAATTACAACAAATAAAGCTGGTTTTACAGTTTGTCCTACTCCTTGCAAAATAGATGCAGTTGTAATTGCTAATGAACTAAACAGAATAGAAATAGATAAAATCCCCAACACAACAGAACCATCGCCATTTGCAAATAACATAATATTTGTTGGACGAATGATACTCGCGAGTCCTAATGATGCAGCAACCCCAATTACAAATGTAATTTTAATTGCTAACTGTACTTTTTCGCGAATGAACACGTGATCTCCTCTCTCTTTTGCAGCTGTAATCATTGGAATTAAAGAAAGTGAAAACGATGTTGTCACAACCGTCCCAAGCTGCATAAGAGGAATGCTGCGATCGTATATCCCCTTTAACGTTTTTGCTATTTCTACTGGCTCTCCATTCTGAACAAGTAAGCTATAAAGTGAAATAGAATCTGCCATTTGTATAAAAATTAACACTAAATTACTAACACAAATTGCAATCCCTTGCCAAAGCAACGTACGAATAATGGTCTTTTTATTGGAAATTCCTTTAAAATTTCGCACAAAAATAGAACAAAAATCCTTTCGCAAATAAAACAGCAATACAGCCACACCAATAAAGCTACCTGCTATTGAGCCAAACATAGCACCTGCTCCCACCGTATATAAATCAAATCCTTTTTTGATAAGGAATAATGATAAGAATACGATAATGGATACGCGAATCGTTTGTTCTATTACCTGTGATATAGCTGTTGGTATCATATTTCCAAACCCTTGAAAATAACCTCGTGCTACCGAGAGAAATGGCATTAATAAAAAAGAAAATGCAATAACGCAAATTAGCTTTTCCAAATTCGCATCTCCCATTAAAGATGCAATTGTATGTGCACCAAAAAACAATACACTACATCCTACAATCCCAATAGCCAATAAAAACCAAAAAGAAATACATATAATGGACTCTGCTTCTTTTCGCTCTCCTCGCTCTAAACGTTCTGCAATCATTTTTGAAATAATGATTGGAAAACCATATGTCGCTAAAATTAAACAAAACCCGTAAAACGGGTAAATTTGCTGATAAATATAAAAACCAATATCACCAGCTATATTTTGATATGGAATACGGTAAAAGGCGCTTAATACTTTTGTAACAAAGCTCGCAATTGTTAATATAATCGCTCCGCGCCAAAAAGCTTGGTACTTATTCGTCTCCATAACCATACAATCTCCCTTTTTTCTTATACTCATCCTACGTATTATATCACAAAGAAAAAAACGGCCTTCCACTTTCAATGTGACCATATAAAAAAAGGTAGCGAAACGCTACCTTTACATAAATATATGATTCCACGGTACATTGCATTAACCGCCCGTAGGATTGGATCAACTAACCATCTGTGAGGAAAGCACTCACTGATGGTTAGTTGATCTTTATTGTTCCATTTGTTTTGCTAGGAAGCTTGCTGCTGTATCCACAGCTTTATGTTCTACATCACTAATGATTGCTTCTTTTGAAAAAATAATAACAGCTCCAATCGGATCGCCATTTGCGATAATCGGACCGATTGTATACGATTGTACCTTTTCGGCCACTCCATCAATAATCGAAATTTCACTTTCGTCTGTCATGACAACCGATTTACGTTCTTCCATCGCTTTCTCAATTAAATCTCCAACGCTTTTATTTAAGTATTCTTTTTTGGACACGCCGGCGACAGCAATAATTGAATCGCGGTCACAAACAAGTACGTTATGCCCTAAACTATCATACAAAGCATCTGCATATTCTTTAGAAAAATCACCCAATTCGCTAATTGGAGAATATTTCTTTAAAATAACTTCTCCATCGCGATCAACAAAAATTTCCAATGGGTCACCTTCCCGAATACGGAGAGTCCTGCGAATTTCTTTCGGAATAACAACCCTTCCTAAATCATCAATTCGACGTACAATTCCAGTTGCTTTCATTCTAATGCTGCCTCACTTTCTACTGATGATAAAAGTGGTGCTTTTACCTGTTCATGTAAAAATCACCAACTATTAAGCATAGTATTTTACACATTAGTTCTTCTATACACGTCGAATGGTATTTTTTATTCTCATTTAAGCATTTATCTCTTCTTTTTTCACATCTTTTAAACCTTTTAATAAATTTTCGGCGATTGTAAGCCACTTTGCTACTTCTAGTTCACGCGCATTCATCACAATTTTCAAGCGTGAACCTTCCATACCAAGACCAATCATGCGCCCAAAACTGCTTCCAAGCATAAATAATTTTCCACCATCAATATTTTGACTCGCCTTTTCTGAAAACAGCAGTGTCACTTCTTGTTTCGTTTGCTTAATCAATTCGATCCCTTCTTGCGTTGCTAACACTTTAATACTTGCAATTTGTAGTAAATATCCAACTTCTTGTGGATAGTCACCGAAGCGATCAATCATCTCTTCTTGTAATTCTTCAATATCCTCAATAGCAGAAACGCCCCTAAATTGCTTATACATCATGATTTTTTGTTTGCTATCGGAAATATACGCATCCGGTAAATATGCATCTACTTCTAGATCAATCTCAACATCAATCGTTTGCTCTTCTGCACCCGTA
The DNA here is from genome assembly GCF_036963045.1 of Bacillus sp. JJ864. NCBI lineage: Bacteria > Bacillati > Bacillota > Bacilli > Caryophanales > Bacillaceae > Bacillus > Bacillus sp. JJ864. Next base: position 25,081 of record NZ_JBALLY010000089.1, read on the forward strand.
CCTCTTCGCTGTTCAATTGCATCTTTTAACATTTGTGAATATAAATCAAAACCAACGGAATCAATAAATCCATGTTGCTCTGCACCTAATAAATTACCTGCTCCGCGAATAGACAAATCACGCATCGCAATTTTAAATCCAGAGCCTAGCTCTGTAAATTCTTTAATGGCTTGCAGGCGTTTTTCTGCAACCTCGGATAACACTTTATCACGCTTATATGTGAAATACGCATAGGCAACACGATTAGAACGTCCTACCCGGCCACGCAACTGATACAACTGCGATAATCCCATACGATCTGCATCGAACACAATTAATGTATTTACATTCGGAATATCAACACCTGTTTCAATAATCGTTGTACTTACAAGTACATCGTGCTGACCCTCTAAGAAGGAAAGCATAACAGATTCTAATTCACCTTCATTCATCTTTCCATGCGCAAAAGTTACACGCGCATCAGGAACAAGCATTGAAATTTCATCTACTTTTCGCTCAATATCTTCAACGCGATTGTATAAGAAATACACTTGCCCGCCTCGTGCCAACTCACGTTCAATCGCTTCTCTTATTAACGCTGGATTATATTCCACAACGTACGTTTGCACCGGGAACCGATTTTCTGGCGGTGTTTCAATAACAGATAAATCGCGAACACCTAACATAGACATATGAAGCGTACGGGGAATTGGCGTTGCTGTTAATGTTAGTACATCGACATTAGCTTTTAACTGCTTAATTTTTTCCTTATGTGTTACACCAAATCGCTGCTCTTCATCAATAATAAGTAATCCTAAATCTTTATATATGACATCCTTTGACAGAAGACGATGTGTACCGATAACAATATCAACAGTTCCATCTTTTAATCCTTTAATTGTTTCATTTTGCTGTTTTCTCGTACGGAAGCGACTTAATAACCCGATATTAATAGGATAATCTTGAAAACGTTCTCGAATTGTTTCATAATGCTGCTGTGCTAAAATCGTTGTTGGCACTAAAATCGCAACTTGCTTTTCATCCATAATCGCTTTAAAAGCGGCCCGAATCGCAACTTCAGTTTTTCCATATCCAACATCGCCGCAAAGCAGGCGATCCATCGGACGACCGCGCTCCATATCCTTCTTGATTTCTGCAATTGAGCGTAACTGATCTTCTGTTTCTTGATAAGGAAATAACGATTCAAACTCCTGTTGTTCAGATGTATCTGGAGTAAAACCATAACCCTTTGACGCTTCGCGCTCTGCATACAGCTTAATTAAATCATCTGCAATATCTTGAACAGATTTTTCTACTTTCGTCTTAACCTTCTTCCAATCATTTCCGCCAAGTTTATAAACTTTAGGGTCTTTCCCCTCGGATCCCACATACTTTTGTACTTGATCAATTTGTTCAATTGGAACGTATAACTTATCATTCCCTTGATACTTAATATGCAAATAATCTTTATGGACACCATTAATTTCTAATGTTTCAATTCCTAAAAATTTACCGATACCGTGATTTACGTGAACAACGTAATCACCCACTTTTAATTCAGAGTAGCTTTTAATTCTCTCTGCATTCGAAAGTTTTTGCTTACGCTGTGATTTTTTTACCTTTTTATTAAATAATTCTTTTTCGGTAATAATTGCAAGCTTTTGCATCGGCATTTCAAAACCTGCATGTAAGTCACCCACCGCAATTTGAATACGACCTGGGAGCAATACATCTGTTCCTTCAATAATATCCGCTTCAATATCATAATCATTTAAAATGTGCTGCAATTTCTTTGTTCGTTCCTCATTTGCACCTAATACAACTGTTGTAAACCGACTTTTCGTCCATCTATCAATTTCTGTTTTTAATAAATTCATTTGACCGTGAAAGTCTTGCATTGTTTTACATGTCAAATTCACAATATTTTGCGGATTTGTATGCGGAATATGACGTAAAAACAAAGTTAAGTATAAGAAATTTCGTTTTTTATGGTTCAAAAATTGGGCAAAATTATGAGAAAAAGTTAAATCTTGAACAATTGCTCCTTCTCCAAGAAGCGATATATACCACTCTGCTTCTTCTGTTTCTAAATGATCTGCTGTTTCTTGAATTCGAGAGACTTCGTCTAGAATAACAACACCATTTTCCGGTAAATATTCTATTAGACTAGCAGGTTCCTTATAAAATAAAGATAAATATTTGAACATCTGCTCAATGGTCTGTCCATTTTTCAATAGTTCTAATTCATATGTAACAGTTTCTAATATTGTTGTTTTTAATTTCTCATCAGATACTTTTTTTAATGTATTAGCTAAACCAAATTCTAGCTTCTGAATTCCAACCGCTAGCTCTTCTTTAGAAAATACAAATTCAGTAGCTGGGCCAAATGATATGCTATCCATCTTCTCTTGCGAACGTTGTTCTTCTACAGTAAAGGAACGGATGGAATCTACTTCGGTATCAAAGAATTCAATACGAACTGGCAATTCTTCTGTTAATGGATAGATATCTAATATCCCACCGCGAACACTAAATTCACCCGGTGCCTCTACCATAGATTTACGTTCATAGCCCATGGTCGTTAACCTGCGAAGCAATTCATCAAGATCAATTTCTTGCCCCATTTTTAATTCAATTTGCTGTTTCTTCCACATCTCTTTTGTCGGTAGAAAACGCCGCAAACCAGCAACAGGAGCCACAATAATTCCACTTTCTCCAGCCGCTAAGCGGTTCAACACTTCAATGCGCTGTGCCTTCAATTCTGGGCTCGCAACACCGATTTCTGATGCAATAGATTCATTTACAGGATATAACCAAACATTCTGCTCTCCAATTAGTGAAACTAAATCCTCGTACACTTTTTGCGCCTGATATAAATTATGCGTTATAACAAGCTGTGACTGCTTTGTTTTTTTATATAAACTAGCCACTAATAATGAACGAGAAGAAGTTGCCATACCTGAGATAAGCTGTTCTTTTAAACCTTCTTCTAAACCATCTATAATTGATCGTATTTCTTTATTTTCGTAAAATTGCTCTAGTAAACCTATCATTTTTCAAAACTCCTCTCAACATAAAGAGCAAGCTACTATATTTTATGCAAATATTTCGGAAAAAGAAAACAGAAAAATGCTTTGGACAAGCCAAAGCGAAGCAGTACATCCTATCCCCTATCACTGTAAGTCTCTCATCTTTATATTTAGAAAAGAGAAGGATGAAAGTTCCCACATTATTAAGGAACAATGTGTTTAGCTAACTATCGGTAAGAAAAAACATGCTCTAACAGAAATTTTATTTTCATTGTAAGAACAGTTCATATTCATAATACTCTGGATAGGATGCGAGCGTTTTTTGACACGATTCACAAATTGTTTTTATATATATATTTCCGTTTTCATCAAAATGAATCATTTCTAACCGCTCTTGCTCTGTTAGTTGACCTAGCACAACGCCGTATACTTTTTCCGCTGTAATACTACCTATCCTATACCCACAATGTCTGCAGTAATAATGTCCGTCCATAACTTCCTCCTAGCCACACAATTATTACTATTATGGATATAAGTATAAAAAAATATTCCATTTTGGAAATGTTAATTATTGAAAGTATTCATAACTTGTAAAAATGGAGTTTTCAGCCATTCTTCACATGCATCTGCACTTTTTTCGATTGCTCGTTTTACCTCATCAGTCTCATCTGCCATAAAACGTCCTAATACATAATCAACTACTTTCATACCATTTTTAGGACGATCAATTCCCATGCGAACGCGTTGGAATTCCTGTGTTCCTAAATGTGCAATTGTTGATTTTACACCGTTATGCCCACCCGCACTGCCTTTCATACGAAGACGCAATTTTCCAACTGGAATATCTAAATCATCATACATTACTATAAAATCTTCAATATCAATTTTATAGTAATCCATAAGTGGACGAATACTTTCTCCAGATAAATTCATATATGTAAGTGGCTTTAATAAAATGACTTTCTCTCCATTTACAAAACCCGCACCGAATAACCCCTTAAATTTTTGCTCATTTAATGGGATATTCCAGCGTTTAGATAATTCATCTATCGCCATGAACCCAATGTTATGCCTTGTTAATTCATATTCTCTGCCTGGGTTACCAAGTCCTACTATTAATTTCATTGTAACACCACTTTCTTTTTTCGATACGAAAAGACGTAACCAACACTGGTTACGTCTCATTCTATCCAATTAATTAAATAGTACGCTTACAGATTCTTCTTCGTAAACACGAATAATTGCTTCTCCAATTAATGGAGCAACAGAAAGTTCTTGTACTTTATCAATTTTCTTTTCTTCTGGTAATACGATAGAGTTTGTTACAACTAACTCTTTAATATTTGAATTTTGAATGCGTTCAATTGCTGGACCAGATAAAACTGGGTGTGTACAGCAAGCATATACTTCAGAAGCACCGTTCTCTACAAGAGCGTTTGCTGCTAATGTAATTGTACCAGCTGTATCAATGATGTCATCAATTAAAATTGCTGTTTTACCTTCGATATTACCTACGATATTCATTACTTCTGCTACATTTGGACGTGGACGGCGTTTATCGATGATAGCGATTGGCGCTTTTAAACGATCTGCCATTTTTCGAGCACGTGTTACACCACCATGGTCAGGAGATACAATTACAATATCCTTAAGACCTTTCTTCTTAAAGTAGTCAGAAAGAATAGGTACACCCATTAAATGGTCGATTGGAATATCAAAGAATCCTTGAATTTGTGGAGCATGTAAATCTAGAGTAATTACACGAGTAGCACCCGCTGTTTCAAGTAAGTTTGCAAACAGTTTCGCTGTAATCGGCTCACGAGAACGCGCTTTACGATCTTGGCGTGCATAACCATAGTAAGGAATAACAATGTTAATTGTTTTCGCAGATGCACGTTTTAATGCATCGATCATAATAAGCAATTCCATAATATGCTCGTTTACTGGGAAACTTGTAGATTGGATGATAAATACATCGCAACCACGAATACTTTCTTCAATGTTAATTTGAATTTCTCCATCACTAAAACGTGCAACAGAACATTTTCCTAATTCTACTCCAATGTGCTTTGCAATTTGCTCAGCAAGCGCCTTGTTAGAGTTTAAAGAAAATACTTTCAAATTAGAATTTAGATATTGAGTCGACATCTAGATTAACCCTCCACATTATGAATTTTTCTTATTCAGCAATTGATCAACATAGTCTTCTTTATTAATTTGACGTGTACGTGCAATTGATAACGCTTTTGCTGGCACATCTTCTGTAATTGTAGAACCTGCTGCAACATAAGCACCATCTTCAACTGTTACAGGAGCAACAAGGTTTGAGTTACAACCAATAAACACACCATCGCCAATTACAGTTTTAAATTTATTCTTGCCATCGTAGTTTACTGTAATAGAACCACAACCAAGATTTACATCTTCTCCCACCTCTGCATCACCAATATAGCTTAAGTGAGAAGCTTTACTTCTATTTCCAAAAACAGTCTTTTTAATTTCAACGAAGTTTCCAACACGAACTTCATTACCAATAACAGATTGCGGACGAATATGAGCAAACGGTCCAATTGCAACATCAATACCAATCTTACTATCATGAACAGTAGACTGACGAATTGTTGTATTATCGCCCACTTCACTATCACGGATGACTGTATGCGGCCCAACTTCGCAATTTGATCCAATAACAGTATAACCTTCAATAATTGTTCCCGGATAAATAACCGTATCATTACCAATTTTTGCATCAACAGAAATATACGTGTTATTCGGATCAATAATCGTAACACCATTTACCATGTGTTGATGGTTAATACGCTTTTTCATAATGTCTTCCGCTTGCGATAGAGCGACCCTGTCATTAACTCCTAAAGTTTCATCAAAATGCTCTGTTTGATAGGCAGATACAATATGACCTTCATTTTTCAAAATCTCAATTACATCTGGAAGGTAATATTCTCCTTGCACATTTTCATTGGAAACTTTAGAAAGGGAAGCGAATAGCGCTTTATTATCAAAACAATACGTACCTGTATTAATTTCTTTAATTGCTCGCTCTACTTCATTTGCATCTTTATGTTCAACAATTTTTTCAACGTGACCATTTTCATTACGAACAATTCGGCCATAACCAGCAGGCTCTTGTATGTAGGCTGTTAATACCGTTGCCTTTGCACCTGCTTCTTCATGCTGCTTTAATAAAGCTTCCATTGTTTTTGCTGTAATAAGAGGTGTATCACCACAAATTACCAATGTTGTTCCTTCTTCGTTTCCCAGTGCATCAGCTGCTTGCATAACGGCATGTGCTGTTCCTAGCTGCTCCGTTTGCAATGCAAATTCACTTGCACTTCCTAATTGATCCTGTACCTTTTCAGCGCCGTGTCCAACAACCGTAACAAGTTTCTGTACTTCTAGCTGAGAGACTTGATCAACTACATGCTGTACCATCGGTTTCCCGCATACAGAATGTAGCACCTTGTATAAACTTGACTTCATACGTGTGCCTTTTCCTGCAGCAAGAATCACTGCAAATCTTTTTGACATATAGACCCTCCATCGCAACCTATTTATCCATTAAAGATATTATCCTAAATAACTATATATTTCAAGAAACACCTTACAACTATTAAATTTTACCATAACTTTTATATAATGTTTTAGTATTTCATATCTTTTTATGAAATAAGCGATACTATTCCTTTTTCACGAAAAATTGAGGTAACTATTATAGATACAAATAGAAAAAACGATATGAAAACCCTTTATTTCCCAAGGAGAACCCCTTGCCATATGCAGATGTGAAAACAAAGATAAAAAAGCAAATGCAGATTAGTTATTTCTGCATAGCGACGACTTATATGTTAAAAAATCAAAATCGATTTATATTATATAGAAACGACAACAAACTCCTGTAAATGCTTACAGGAGTTTGCCAAAATTATAGAGCTCTTCTTTTAGAGCTCTTCTTATTCGAATTTTACGAAGCTCCAGCTTCTTCAAACTCAACTTCTTCTAACTCGCCTAAACGGTGATACTCAGCTAAAACCGCATCTTGAATCTTAGAACGAGTATTTGAATTAATTGGATGAGCAATGTCACGGAACTCTCCATCTGGAGTACGTTTACTTGGCATTGCTACAAATAATCCATTATTGCCATCAATTACACGAATATCATGAACAACAAATTCGTGGTCCAGTGTAATAGAGGCAATTGCTCGCATACGGCCTTCTGTGTTTACGCGGCGTAATCTTACGTCAGTCACTTCCATCTTGTGTTCACCACCCTTTTTCTAAATAAGCGATATATTTCTATAAATTCCACAAATGTTCCATTTTTCCTTCAATTTTTCAAAAATTTTTAAGATAAAATTTTTTTTATAAGTGAAATATATAAATGAACATAGGTTACCGCTTACAATTCCTTATTTTACAAGGGCAATAACTTCAATTTCAACGGATACATCTTTCGGTAGTTTCACTACTTGTACACAAGAACGTGCTGGTTTATTTGTAGAAAAATATGTACTATATACTTCATTTACCGCATCAAAATCATTCATATCTTTTAAGAATACAGTTGTTTTTACCACCGTCTCAAACGATGCTCCCGCTTCTGTTAATACTGCCTTTAAATTTTGAAACACTAGCTCTGTTTGGTCCTTTATATCTCCAGTCACAACTTCACCATTTACTGTTAAAGGAATTTGTCCAGAACTGTAAAACATATTATTTACAATCATACCTTGTGAATATGGACCGATTGCCTGCGGCGCTTCATTTGTTTGAACTACTTTCATTATTCCTCACCCTTTTATATTTTTTGTCCTGCTTTTACAAGCCGCCCCTAACAAGAAACCTATTGTTTTAGCAGGTGGTAAGCCTCCAAGGTTGGAAGCTTACCACCCGCTAAAACTTACTGCTCGTAAATAACATGACAAAGTACCCAACTGGTAAAAGCTTATTATCAATTATTATAAAAAAAGATAAAGCAGTTGCTTTATCTTTTCCCCCGCTCTGACGAACAGTATCTCCTTTAAAACAATCTATTAAAAAGATTGCTTCTCTTATTCAACTTCTACAATGACGTCAGCAAATGGACTTAAAGAATAATTTCCTTTTTCCACTTGAATCGTCTTTTCTCTCACATCTACTTCAGACAAGCGAATTAACGAAACAAAGTTATCGACAAGTCTTTCCTCAATATCACTTGATTCCACTAAAACTCCAATGCCAACAACATTTGCATTAAACTCCTCAAGCATACTCATCATACCTTGTACGGTTCCGCCGGCCTTCATAAAATCATCGATGATTAATACATTCGCACCCTCTGGAAGACTACGTTTTGCTAATGTCATCGTTTGAATACGCTTAGAAGATCCTGATACATAATTAATACTTACTGTTGGACCTTCCGTTACTTTATTATCTTTTCTAGCAATTACGACCGGGACATCCAAATAATTGGCTACTGCATACGCCAAAGGAATCCCTTTCGTGGCAACTGTCATAACAGCGTCAATCGACTGTCTTGCGAATACAGAAGCAAAAAGCCTCCCTGCACCATTAATGTAGCGCGGGTTACTTAAAAGATCCGTCATATATAAATAACCGCCCGGAAGAATACGATCAGGATTCTCAAATAATTTGCAAAGCTCATTAATAATTTGCTTTGCTTCTTCCTGACTTATATATGGGATATATTTCACTCCTCCTGCTGCACCTGGTACCGTTTGTAATGTGCCGACCCCTTGTTGTTCAAACGTTTGTTTAATAATAACTAAATCTTCACTAATAGAAGATTTAGCAGACTGATACCGTCCAGCAAAAAAAGTGAGAGAAACTAACTGACGAGGGTTTTGAAGCAAATAATAAGTCATATCGACTAACCTTGTACTTCGTCTAATTTTCATGCTCTCACCTCAAATTACGAATATTTTAAACAAATCATAACTTATTATACGTCTTTATTCAAGACCTTCTCGCTTTCCTAATAAACGAACTGCGTATACTTGATCACAAAATCCTTTTAAACCGTTATAAATGCGGTGCATACGTGAATCATGATGAACTAAACCAAAAACAGTTGGACCGCTACCGCTCATTAATACCGCATCTGCACCGAAACGTTTCATCTGTGCTTTAATATGTGCAACTTCAGGATGCATAGAGAATGTTACATCTTCTAATACATTGCCAACAGCTTGACAAATTCCCTCATAATCACCATTTTGAATCACTTCAACCATACGATTTACATCTGGATGTGTTACACGATTTAAATTTAAATTCCCATATACGTCAGCTGTTGATACACCAATATGTGGCTTGGCCAAAATAACCCAGCAAGAAGGAGGTGTCTTTATATGTTCAATTTTTTCTCCACGACCTGTTGCAATAGCGGTTCCGCCATATACACAAAACGATACATCTGATCCAATCTCGGCACCAAACTTTGCAAGTTCATCAATTGTAAGTCCAAGATTCCATAATTGATTCAGACCTCTTAATGCTGCAGCTGCATCACTGCTTCCACCTGCTAATCCCGCTGCAACCGGAATCGTTTTTTCAATTGCAATAGATACCCCTTTTTTTACTTGAAAGCGTTCCTTTAACAATTTTGCCGCCTGATAAGCTAAATTTCTTTGGTCGTCTGGCACATAACGATTATGAGATACAATTTCAATCCGGTCTTCAGATAACTCTGTTAGTTCTAACCGATCTGCTAAATCAATTGTTGTCATAATCATTTTAACTTCATGATAACCGTCCGGTCTTTTTCCTAGTACATCTAACGACAAGTTAATTTTTGCTGGTGCTTTAACTAGTAGCTTCAATCTATTCACCTACTCTATGTACTCAATCTTTTATCGTTTATTTTACCATAAATTTATAGTAGAACGATGACACTTTCCTAATTATAACGAAAAGCATCAAGAATGAAACTACTTATACACTACGAATACAACTTTTTCACGTGCAAAAAGCCGAGGAATATCTCCTCGGCTACCGTAGCATAGAAGTATCTTACTGTTACTGGTTTTGTTTCATTAATTGCTGCTCTGCAATTTCAATTGCACGCTTAACCATATTACCAGCATCTTTCGCACGAATTCCGCCCCATCCTTCTTTTTGCACGACATCATAAAATCCAAGCTCTTTTGCAAGCTCTTCTTTAAATTGATTCGACATGACTCCTCTTCGTCTACTCAACGCAAGGCCCCCCTTTATCGCTACGGTACATTTAGTATGTGACACTACGAATTTCTTCAACTCTGGAAAATATATGTAACAAAGACCCATCCTTAAACAGATTGTTCACCTAACATAATTTCATTATCTTGTGCATCATAAAATGTAAGCTCAACAGTTTCTGTTAATACGTCTGCATAACTATAAGAAACGCGCTGAAATGTATCCTCTTGTTGATCAAGTTGAACTACAAAAACAGAACGGTATGTTTCTGCTAACACACCAGATCGTTCTATCGTCTTTCTCCTTCCACTATTTGCCTTTAGCATAAGCCTCTGACCAAGGTGATGATCCAAAGCACTTTTAATTTCATCTAAACGTTTTGACATATCATGCTACACCTCGCTGTAATTGGGATGGAAAGTATAAAAATACAAGTCATACATATATAGTCTGTACTTTCTTATACTTTTTTATCCAATTCCCAAAAAGCGCGTACATAAAAAGCAAGGCAAATACTTACCTTGCTCACTCTTCATAGTATTGAAAAGGCAATCCTGTTCGTAAAATTCCCTTTGTTTCAATTCCGCCAAGCCCCTTCTCACCGGTTACTGTATTGCGTATGACATCCCAAACATTAACTCGTTCCATAAAAGATGTAAAGCTCACCTTTGCTACAACATACACTGGATCTAACGCATGAATATTAACGCGGGACGGAGAACTTGCAAAATTTGCTCCGGCTCGAATAAGGGCTTCAAAATGCGATTGACACGCCCCAGCAAAAATAACAGGGTGATCTAATGAAGGATACTTTTTTCGTACTGTACGTACAGCCTGTACAAAATGCTTAGAATGACGATAAGCTGCCAAATTTCCCATTTCTCCTTTTGATTTTGTATAAGCATCATGTCCGGTAATCACTAAGATATCAGGACGAACATGCTCGATTAAATCTAGAACCTTCTCTTGCATCTCCGTTTCTTTACAATGAATTCCCTGTACAGGCACACCTATTTTCGTATATAAATCTAAGCATTTTCTTAAATATAAAGGATCCCCATCAAGATGAAGCACTTTACCTGGCATTTGAAAATAATTTACTTCATTTGCATAGCCGCCTGTTGACTGATATTCTTGGCGCTCTCTCATTAATACATAATCTTGTTGAAATAAGCGATATGTCTTTTCCATTGTTTCTCGTTCCTGCTTCACTCTTTTCGTATAATCTCGTTGATCGACAAGAACTAAATCCTCTATTGGTGCATCTGCTACGAGCCGAAATTCTTCCCCAAACAAAATTGCTATTGTGTCTTTTATTTCTGTTACTCGAAAAAGAAGGTCGCGCTTATAAGACTTTCTCTCCACTAAATCTCCAACATGTACAGCCATCCTTTTACCTCCAAACTCGTAGGGACATATAACTCACTACGTTCTGTTTTAGCCTATGAACTTATAGGAAAAAGGTGACAAAAAAGGCAGCTCAAAACGAGCTACCTTTTACATTTTATATAAAGTAAAACTTTAATCAGTGGGGGTTTTCTTCATCTCCCACCTAACTTCTTTAGAAAAACGGAAGCGGCTTGCTCAGAATGTGAGAGGGATGGAGCTTCTGACGTAGAGGTGTTTTTTACCTCGTAGGAAGAAGCGAAGCCACCGAACATTCTAGCCACTGGAACTGGACAACGATTCTCTCTCAATTTTGAGGCGGGAGTATTACTGCCCGTTAATACGGGATAAAAATAAAGCGTTGCTTAACTTTGCAAATTCTTCAATTGATAATGTTTCGCCTCTTCGCTTCGGATCAATTTCAACTTCTGCTAGTATACGCTCAAGTAATATTTTATCCTTTGGAAAACCATTTAAATTATTAGATAGGTTATTCATCAATGTTTTACGTCGCTGCGCAAAGCTAGCACGCACTACTTCAAAGAAGAACGCTTCATCTTTTACTTCCACAAGCGGCTTTTGACGTCTTAGTAAACGAATAACTGCTGAATCCACATTTGGCTGTGGTACAAATACCGTACGCGGAACCGTCATCACCGTTTCTGGTTCTGTATAGTATTGAATGGCAATTGACAACGAACCATAATCTTTTGTTCCTGGGCGAGCCGCTAGGCGATCTGCTACTTCTTTTTGCATCATCACAACAAAACCACGCACTGGTAATTGTTCTTCTAATAGCTTAAATAAAATTGGTGTTGTCACATAGTATGGTAAGTTCGCTACCACCATTACATCTTGGCCTTCTTCAAACTGCTCTTGAAATACGGTATTTACATCTGCTTTTAAAATATCCTTATTGATTACCGTTACATTATTATAAGGTGCTAATGTCTCTTCTAAAATCGGTAAAAGGCGTTGGTCAATTTCAAACGCTACAACTTTCTTAGCGCGCTTTGCCAACTGCTCTGTTAACGCTCCAATACCAGGTCCAATCTCAATTGCCCCGCTCTCAGGTCCAATCTCTGCATAATCTACAATCCGATTTAATACATTTGTATCAATTAAAAAGTTTTGTCCTAAACTCTTTTTAAATGAAAATCCATACTTTTCAACAATATCTTTCGTACGATTTGGCGTTGCGATATCTTTCATTTCTTTTCCTCCTGTAATACTTGCTTATACGCTTTTGCAAAATCCTGCTTTGAAATTTGGAACATTTGCAAACGTTTATGTAACTGCTTTGCATTTGTATAACCGATCTTTAATAGCTTACCCATTCGTTCCCTACGGCTTTTGGCTTTTTCTCCACCAACGAGTCCCGCTTCTACTAAGTCAATCCACTGAATTTCGCTCGTGTACTCTTCCATCTCTCCGTGTAAACTTTCCAAAGCGCGCCTGATAGATTCGTTAGAGGCATGTTCAATTCCAACGCCCTTCTTTCGCTTCGCTAATGCTTCTTCTTTCGGTAAGAATGCGTGCTTACAACCTGGTACTTTCTCAGAAATAATTTTACGAATACGCTCTCCTGGATAATCAGGATCTGTAAAAATAATAACACCTCGTGTTTGTTGCGCCAATTTCACCTGTTCAATCACATGATTTCCAATTGCCGAACCGTTCGTTTCAATTGTATCTGCATCTACTGCACGCTTAATGGCAACCGTATCATCTTTACCTTCTACAACAATTATTTCTTTAATCTTCATAACTTCCTCCACACTCATTTCACATCTCTAATTAGTAAAACAAAAAAACGCCTACTTTTCCATTATTATTTTCCTAGTTCATACAATTTAAAAAGCAGAGGAGAAAAAGTTCCTCTGCTTACCCTATTATTGTAACACTTTAATCTTCACTTGTTTTCTTCCCCAAGCTTCTGCCTGTGATTCTGTTGGCATAAGAACATCAATACGATTCCCTTTAATCGCCCCGCCCGTATCACCAGCAACTGCATATCCGTATCCTTCTACCCATACTTTTGTTCCAAGAGGAATAATCCGTGGATCTACTGCAATTAATTTCATATTTGGATTTGCCTTATAATTATAACCGCCTGCGCTTACACCTTGGCATCCGCCGCAATACGGGGAATACGCCGTTGCTTGCACATAAAATTCGTTAGCAACTACACCTTCTGCATCACTTAGAATATGCTCTTCTTCTTTTGTGCCAACAGCTACAATACGACTTTTTTCTTCTTGTACGATCTCTTCTTTCTGTAAGTTTCTTAAAACTTCATTCCCATCCTCTTTGATGACTGCAAATACTTTCTTCTTTTTGCCTTCTATTCCTTCTTGAATCACTTTTTCTGTTACTTGAATCTTCTCATCCTGCAATAATTCATCTATCGTATTCGCATGTGTATAAATCTCTTGTTTCTTTCCATCTACTTCAATAATTATTTTATCTGTTGTTCCCGCATACGCTACTGTCCCCACAGACCCTGAAATAATTAATGCACTCGTAAATCTTATGACTAATTTTTTGCTCACTTCTATAAATGTTTAGTATTTGTAATCACAATAAGTACCCTCCCTGTCTAGATCAGAATTATTAACTCTCATTCTCCTACTATTTCTAGTAGTGTTATTCATCTGAAGATAAACATAGGTGAAGGGAGAAAGAGAGGAGGAATCCCCCCCTCTACTTCTCATTATTGAATGCCAAATAGTTTTTTTGCATTTTCTGTTGTTTTGATCGCTACTTCTTCATAAGATAGTCCTTTTAATTTTGCAATTTCCTCCGCAACAAGCTTTACATAGCTTGGTTCATTTCGTTTTCCACGAAACGGATGAGGAGTTAAATACGGACAATCTGTTTCGATTAAAAGTTGTTCCATCGGAATTTCCATCGCTACTTCTTTTGGTTTCTTTGCATTTTTAAAGGTTACTGGGCCGCCTAATGAAATGAGGAAATTCATCTCCACACACTGTTTTGCAACTTCAACACTGCCGCTAAAACAATGCATGATTCCTCCTACTTCGGATGCATTTTCTTCTTTTAAAATATCTACGATGTCTTGTGTTGCATCTCGATTATGTATAATGATTGGTAAATTTACCTTTCTTGCTAGCTTAATTTGTTTACGAAATACTTCTTTTTGCACTTCTTTCGGAGATTTGTCCCAATGATAATCTAAGCCCATTTCACCAAGCGCAACAACTTTTGGATGAGCTGCTAACTCTTCCAACCATTTTAAATGTTCTTCTGTCATATCAATCGCATCAACAGGATGCCAACCAACAGCTGCATAAATGAAATCATATGTTTCTGCCAATTCAATTGCCTTTTTGATGGTCATCTCATCAAAACCAACTACAACTGTATAAGAAACACCCACTTCTTTCATTCTTGCAATTACTTCCTGTAAATCCTCTTTAAATTGCTCTGCATTTAAATGTGAATGTGTATCAAACAACATAATAATAACTCCTTTTATTTGAAATAAATTCTATCATAGGGAAAAATTACTTTCCTAACACCGCAATAACAACTACATTACAATTTTGATACAAAAAAGGAAATTTTAGAAAGATTTTCGACAAGAAAAAAGATGCTTCACGAATGTTACACGTGAAACATCTCTCGTTTTGTCGTTATTACTTAATTTTTGTACCATTTGGTAAGTTTTGGTCGACCGTTGCTAACGACAATTTTCCGTTTTCTTCACCCGCTAAAATCATACCTTGTGATAACTCACCGCGTAGTTTTACTGGTTTTAAATTTGTAACACAAATGACTTTTTTCCCTTTTAACTCTTCTGGAGAGTAAAATTTAGCGATTCCAGAGACAACTTGTCGTTTTTCTGTGCCTAAATCAAGTTGGATCTTTAACAACTTGTCTGCTTTTTTTACAGGCTCTGCATCCAATACTTCTGCTACGCGTAAGTCTACTTTAAAGAAATCATCAATTGTAATTTCTTCTACCTCTGGCGCTGCTTCTTTCTTTTCTTCTACTTTTGGAGCAGATCCTTTCATTCGTTCTTTAATATATTCCACTTCTACTTCTACTTCTAAACGTGGGAATACAGGCTGTCCTTTCACAACTTTTGTACCAGCTGGAATGCAGCCAATTGTAGAAAGGCTATTCCACGTTTTATATTCTTCATCTGTAATTCCAATTTGTTCAAAGATCTTCCCTGGTGTTTCTGTTAAGAATGGCATTAACAAAATTGCTGTTTGACGAAGCACTTCTGCAAGGTGTGCCATAACAGAAGCCAGTTTCTCGCGATTGCTTTCATCTTTTGCTAATACCCATGGCTGTGTTTCGTCGATATATTTATTTGTACGGCTAACAAGCTGCCAAATTGTGCTTAGCGCTACTGAAAACTCCATGTTTTCCATTGCATCTTCTACTTTTTGTAGTGTGTCTTTTGCAAATGTTACTAAAGCTTCATCAAAATCCGTTACATTTTCTTTGTAGGCTGGAATTTCTCCGTCAAAATATTTATCAATCATCGCTACTGTACGATTTAATAGATTTCCTAAATCATTCGCAAGATCAAAATTAATACGCTCAACAAATCCTTCTGGTGTAAATACGCCATCTGATCCAAATGGTACTTCACGAAGAAGATAATAACGAAGTGCATCTAAACCATAACGATCAATTAACGTAACCGGATCTACTACATTCCCTTTTGATTTACTCATTTTTCCGTCTTTCATTAAAATCCAACCATGCGCAAATACTTTTTTCGGAAGTGGTAAATCAAGAGCCATTAAGATAATTGGCCAATAAATTGTATGGAAACGAACAATTTCTTTTCCTACTAAATGAACATCTGCTGGCCAATATTTTTTATACTTTTCTTCATTCGCCGTTCCATAACCTAATGCCGTAATATAGTTAGATAATGCATCTACCCATACGTAAATAACATGCTTCGGGTTACCCGGTACACGAACACCCCAATCAAAAGAAGTACGAGAAACAGCTAAATCTTCTAATCCTGGTTTAATGAAATTATTAATCATTTCATTTTTACGTGATTCTGGTTGCATGAAGTTTGGATTATCTTCATAAAACTTTAACAGTCGATCAACATATTTCCCCATTCTAAAGAAGTAGGATTCTTCGCGAACAAGTTCTACTTGATGACCACTATCCGGGCTCTTCCCACCAACTATTTTTCCATTTTCCATCACTGGATCAACAAGTTGATGCTCTGTATAAAACGTTTCATCTTGTACAGAATACCAACCTTCATATTCATCAAGATAAATATCACCTTGATCAACAAGTTGTTTAAAGATTTTTTCTACAACTTCTTTATGACGGTCTTCGGTTGTACGAATAAAATCGTCATAAGAAATATCCATTTTACCCCACAGTTCTTTAATTCCCGCTACGATGTTGTCAACGTATGCTTGTGGTGTAACATTTAATTCTTCTGCTTTTTTTTGAATCTTTTGTCCGTGTTCATCAGTGCCTGTTAAGTAGTACACATCGTATCCTTGCATACGTTTATAGCGCGCCATTGCATCTCCCGCTACTGTCGTATAAGCATGTCCAATGTGAAGCTTTCCACTTGGATAATAAATCGGAGTTGTAATGTAAAAGGTCTTATTTTCCTCTGTCATTATTTTAAACCTCCCAAATGACCTCATATTATGTATTTTTATAAACAGTATATCAAAAACTTACGTATAAAGACGAGTTTATGTGCTATATCTTTATCATCTATTACTCATATCAATAAAAAATATACATTTTTATATTTCGACACTATCAATAAAATTCCAAGAATAAAATAAATCTTTCTATACATCTATTATTTTTTAGTATATATAATAAATATATAAATCCGTTTTACTTTTTCGGCATATAAGTCGCTGCTATGCAAAATAAAAGAATGACCTGCACTGGCCTTCTTACTTTGTTTTAAAACTTGCATATGGCAGGAAAAAGCCTTGACCACTTCTATGCATGGCTAGGTGCTCTTGCCCACCTAAAAAGGATGATTTTATGTCGCTTTTTAATTTGGATTTATATAGATGCGAAAATCTACAAAACTTTTATAAATTTTATAATTAAAGAATTGACGGAAATGTAAATGATTGGTATCATATGTTCATAGGGTATTTTGTCGAAAAATGGCGAATTAAAATAGACTTGCAGAATATGAGGAGGAAAAACAAATATGAAATCTACTGGTATCGTTCGTAAAGTTGATGAATTAGGCCGCGTTGTAATTCCAATTGAATTACGTCGTACACTAGGTATTGCAGAAAAGGATGCTCTTGAAATCTACGTTGATGATGAAAAGATTATCTTAAAAAAATATAAACCAAACATGACTTGCCAAGTAACTGGTGAGGTTTCTGATAGTAACCTTTCATTAGCTGAAGGTAAAATCATTTTAAGCCCAGAAGGCGCAGAGCAAATCTTAAATGAACTACAACAATTTATCGCAGCAGCAAAATAAAGCTTCTCTTTTAGAGAAGCTTTATTTTTTTTCAACATGATATGCTTGATATACGTCTCTTTTCGACATATTCCGATCTTTTGTAACAACTTTAATTGCTTCTTTAGAAGAAAGACCTTTCTCCTCTATGTAGTATTCGACATGTTCCTCAACTGTTAACGGTTCCCACCACGCCTCTTCGCTAATTGCTTCTTCTGTAGAACCCTCTACTAAAACACAAAATTCTCCACGCACTTCATTTTCCTTTGCCCAATGAATCACTTCTTCTAACGAACCGCGAATAAACTCTTCAAATTTCTTCGTAAGCTCACGACATAATACAACGTTTCTATTCCCTAATACCTCTTTCATAGAGACTAATGTTTCTCCTAATCGATGTGGTGCCTCATAAAACATCATTGTATTTGGAATATAACGTAGCTTTTCTAATTCTGCTTTACGCTCTTTTTTATGACGCCGTAAAAACCCGTAGAAATAAAAGTGTTTTGTTTCTAATCCTGATGCAATTAACGCTGTAAGTGCAGCATTTGGGCCAGGAAGAGGTACAACCGGGTACTGCTCCGCTACGGCTTGGACAACAATATCATAGCCGGGATCAGAGATACATGGCATCCCCGCATCGCTGACAAGTGCCACTGTTTTTCCTTGCTCTAACATATCTAAGATTTTTCGTCCGCTCACTTCTTTATTATGCTCATGATAACTCATTACTGGTGTTTCAATTTCAAAATAATTACATAGCTTTTTCGTTTGCCTTGTATCTTCTGCTGCAATAAAATCTGCTTCCTTTAACATACGAATTGCACGAAATGTCATATCTTCCAAATTACCAATTGGAGTTGGAACTAAATATAATGTTCCTCTCTCATTCATCTGAAAACTTTTTTGCTGCCACATAATAATCTCCTTTTTGTATATACTCATCTTTTTGTTTCCGTTTTAGCTGTTTGAAACGATATTCTGCCTGCATCGCAGTTCTTTTTTCTTCGTATGTTTCAAAGTATTTTAATATAACAGGACGTCTAGCTCTTGTATAACGTGCTCCTTTTCCGCTATTATGAGCCTTAATTCGCTTCTCTAAATGGTTTGTATATCCTGCATAATAGCTTCCATCAGCACATTCAACAACATAAAAATAATGTTTATTCTGCTCCATATAAAATTGCATTCATTTCCTTCGTATATTTATTATTCTCTTCATATACAAAAAGAGGTGGCAAAATTTTCAAATCTGCATTCCCGTCTTTAATACCTTCAATTAATAATGTATTAGCTTCTTTACCTGCTTTTGGATACACAAATTGGAGGCGTTTTGGCTCAATCTTATATTTTCTCATAAGAGTTACAATATCAAGCAAACGGCCAGGTCGATGTACAAACGCAACTTTTCCTCCTTGCTTAACAAGTTGACTGCTAACACGTACCACATCTTCTAGTGTGCACATAATTTCATGACGAGCAATTGCTAAATGTTCATTTAAATTTTGCTCAGATGGTTTTGGCGTTTGAAAGTATGGCGGGTTGCATGTAACAACATCAAACTGATGTCGTCCCAATTGCTCTGCCATATGTTTTAAATCACCATGAATAAGCTGTATTCTTTCTTCTAAATCATTATATTGAACACTTCTAACACCCATATTGTAAATACGCTCTTGTATTTCAACTCCCGTAATCTTCCCTTTCGTACGGGAACTTAATAAAAGAGGAATCACTGCATTGCCCGTACACAAATCTAATATATTTCCTTTCTGAATGGGCACCCATGCAAAGTTCGCCAATAACACTGCATCTAATGAAAAATTAAATACTGATGGGCTTTGAATAATTTTCATATCTTTTGATAGTAAATAATCTAAACGTTCATCTTCATACAACTGCATATCGTTCTTTCCTTCCTTATCATTCAAACTTTATTTTAACAAACGTTAAGACAATTTACCTATATTTACAACAGTCTAACGTCCATTACTTCTATTTTGGTTATCTGTACAAAAAATTACCTTTCCAATATATTGGAAAGGTAATTTTATTTTTTATTTAAAAATGATAAACAGAATAAGCAATCCCCTTCTTTACGTACACTTCCATAATGCAAATTGCAAATATGAAAACCCTCCTGGTACAGGCGTGCTAGATTATCATATCCTTCACCGATATCTATTTTAGGCTTTATTTCTTTTCGCTTATTCGATTTCTGTTTCTGCTTATTCTGAACTTCTTCAAAACGATTCCGCAAATTTTCATTTTCCATTTTAATATGTTGGTTTTCTTCAAGTAGCTCTGCGAGATGCTGCTTCAACTCTCCCAACTGTTTATAGAGATGTCCAATTTGCTCTTCCATACTGGAAACCGCTGCAAAAATATCTTTTTTCTCCACAAGCACCCACCTCATTAATCTGTGGTTTGACTCGAAACGACCCCTTTATTCATTAATTCATCTAACGTATATTCTACTACCCGTTCCTTGTCTATTAATTCCACTTGAATTAATCTTTCTAAAATATTTAATCCGATTACACGACCAAGACCATGCGGTGTTTGTATCTTCTCATCTAAATCTGGAAGCTGCTCTTTCGCTGCTTCATATTCATCATTTTCATACTTTAAACAACACATTAATCGCCCACATAACCCTGAGATTTTCGCAGGATTTAATGATAAATTTTGATCTTTTGCCATTTTTATGGATACAGGTTCAAAATCCCCTAAAAAAGTAGAACAGCAAAGCATTCGGCCACATGGACCAATACCACCTAGCATTTTTGCTTCATCACGAACACCAATCTGTCTTAATTCGATTCTTGTCCGGAAAATAGCTGCCAAATCTTTTACAAGCTCGCGAAAATCAATGCGACCGTCTGCCGTAAAATAAAAAATAACCTTATTACGATCAAATGTATATTCTACATCAACAAGTTTCATATCAAGATCATGCTCGATTACTTTCTCCTGACAAACTTGATACGCTTCTTTTGCTGCACGTTTATTTTCCTCAACAATTGTACGGTCATTTTCATTTGCAATCCGAATAACTTTCTTTAGTGGTAAGACAACATCATTTTCATCGACTTGTTTCTTCGTGATGACAACTTTCCCATATTCGATTCCTCGCACTGTTTCCACGATTGCAAACTCATTTTCTGAGATATCAAATTGATTTGGATCAAAGTAATACACTTTTCCGGCCTTCTTAAATCGAACACCTACTACATCATACAAACGGTCATCCCTCCTGCAACCGCAACACTAACTGCTCGAACACAAGCTGCGCATTTACATTAGCGTTGATTCTATTTTTTGCTTCTAATATATTGAAAAGAGCCGATACAATGCGCTTTTGAGAATAGGAAAAAGATTGGAATAACTCTTTTTGGTCTTGAAAAACGAGCCGCTCTTCTTCTTCCAGTTGAACATATAATAAATCCTTATAAATAAGGAGCAACATATCTAATCCTAGCTGTAGTTGTTCTTTCTCTCCAAAATGCTTCACCCACTTCTCCTGCACAAAAAAAAGAGACGTGGCATCTTTCTCTAGGGCTTCACATAATTTTATCACTAAAGCTCGTGCTTGTGCAAACCATTCATCATTACAGAACGATAGTGCCTCATCAAAACTATTTGTAAGTTCTGCTGCAAGATTCCCTAAAGAAATACTTACTTTTTCACTTTCTAAACGGTTAACCAAAGCACTTTTTGGAAGCGGCCTAAATGTAACAATTTGACAGCGGGATAAAATAGTGCTTAAAATTTGATGACTTTGCTCAGTTAACAAAATTGCTGCTGTGTCACTACTTGGTTCTTCTAAAAATTTAAGCAATGTATTGGCAGCATTTGTTGTCATCTTATCGGCATGCTCAATAATATATATTTTTTTATTTGCTTCTAGACCCGTTTTCGAAAACTCTTCTTGTAATTCGTGAATTTGTTGTTTCTTAATGGATAGACCATCTGGTGTAACAATATATACGTTTGGGTGATTGCCCGAATCAATGCGTCGGCAATTCGTACATGTATGGCAAGGTTCCACTCCATTTCGTTGTAAACAAAGAAAGCTTTTCGTCATTTGCATAGCTGTTTCTAATTTACCTGTTCCTTTTGGCCCTTCTAACAAATAAGCGTGGGATATACGCTCTTTTGCAATACTATTCATTAACATTTTTACAACAATGGGTTGTATAAGAGACAGTTGTTCCCACGTCTTCGTCATATTCCATACCTCGCTTTTTATACTTTCTTCTATTATAACAATTTTTGTTCAATAAGCTGAGTAACTTCTTCTACAACAGCTTCCATTGGTTGATCTGCATTTACAACGACGATACGGTCTGCAAATCGATCTACTAATTGTAAATATCCTTCACGAACACGTTTATGAAATTCCATGCTTTCTAAATCTAAACGATTCACTTCTCTATTATCATCTTTTCTAATGCGTGCTAAGCCAACCTCTGGTTCAATATCTAAATAGATTGTAATATCCGGCATACAATCTTCTGTCGCAAAACGATTAATTTCAAATACCTTATCAACACCTAGGCCCCGTGCATATCCTTGATAAGCAAGAGAGCTATCTATAAAACGATCACATATTACAATATAATCGTCTTCTAGAGCCGGCATGACCTTCTCTACTAAATGTTGCCTACGTGCTGCAGCATATAATAACGCTTCTGTACGTGCTTCCATCATTGTATGCTCTTTTTTATGTAAAATGGTACGAATTTCTTCTGAAATCGTAATCCCACCTGGTTCACGTGTTGCCACTACTTTTTGTTTCTTCTTCTCAAAGAATGGCAATAATTTTGTAATTAATGTAGATTTTCCTGATCCTTCTGGTCCTTCAATTGTTACAAACAATCCCGTCATTCATAAAACCTTCTTTCTATATATCGTATACAGTAATATTTTTTATATTTCCTTGAAAACGTGCACCAGTCTCTTCTAAATCAGAAATTTGCTTTATGTGCTCTAATGTAATTTCCTCTCCATACATGACCAGCGGAATCCCTGGTGGATACGGTATAATCATTTCGGCCGCAATCATGCCTAACGCATCTCTTAATGGCACAACTTTTTTCTTATGTTTTTCCAATTGCTTATATGTAAATGGTAAAGAAGATAAATAATTCTTATAAGGATAATTTATACGCGGCTTACTATCTTCTACATCGTATGAGCATAGTGCATCTTGTAGCTTATCAATCACTTTTATATACTCTTCATTTACTTGGAGCGGTAAAATAAGTAAAACATTATACGGATCTGCCATTTCAACATAAATGCCTATCTCTTCAAATAGACGTTGTAATTCATATCCAGAGAGCTTACAGCGTGTTTGCACCGTTACTTTTAATGCATCTTGTATTGGATAATCTAAAACAACAAGTTGTGGAATGCGACTTAATGCCCTGCTAACGCGCTGAGTAAATGCCACAATTTCCTTACATCCCTCTTCTTTTATCTTCGCTAATACAGAACGAGCTACATCTAAAGAAGCCATGATTGGATAGGATGGACTACTAGATTGCAATATACTTAAATAAGAAGAAACTTTTTCTTCATCAATGAGCGAGCTATTTACATGTAAGTACGAACCCATTGTCATTGCTGGTAATGTTTTATGTGCCGAATGAACAACAATATCAGCCCCATACGCAAGCGCTGATGTTGGAAAAGGTTCTCCGACACAAAAATGCGCCCCATGTGCCTCATCTACTAAAACAGGAATACCATTTTTATGCGCTAATGCAATACTCTTTTCTAAATCTACACCCATACCATAATAGTTTGGATGCGTTAAAATAAGAGCTTTCGTTTGTGGATATTGCAAAATTGCATCCTCAATCGTTTCATATGGGACACCAACTGGTACAC
Source organism: Bacillus sp. JJ864 (assembly GCF_036963045.1). Lineage (NCBI taxonomy): Bacteria > Bacillati > Bacillota > Bacilli > Caryophanales > Bacillaceae > Bacillus > Bacillus sp. JJ864. The sequence continues at coordinate 49,038 of NZ_JBALLY010000089.1, forward strand.
CATGTTTTTCATCAATCCATGGCTCTAGAAAGACAGGACGCGCCCCAGTTAATTTAAGACCATTCATAATTGATTTATGAGCGTTTCTTTGTACAAGAACTATATCATGTTCATTACAGCACGCTAACAGCATAGCTAAATTCCCAACCGTTGAACCATTAATTAAAAAATAACTTTTTTGTACTTCATACAGCTCTGCTAATAAACGCTGTGCTTCTTCTATACATTCAAACGGACTATGAAGATCATCAAGTCCAGTAAGTTCTGTTACATCAATAGAAAGTATATCATGAAAATACTTTTGTGCTTCATGAGGAAAGTTTGTTCCATTTTTATGCCCTGGAACATGAAAGGATACAGGTTTCTTACTTACAAAAGTCTTTAATGCTTCATATAAGGGCATTTTTCTTTGATCCATATTCACTCTTCCTTACTATTCATTCTCTCTATATTATACAGAAATTTTCACAAAAAAAAATAATAGGCAAATATGCCTATTCTTCTATATAAATCCATTTTAATTTCCCAACATATAAGTTGCTGCTATACAGAAAAAATAACCTATACTCCCTTTGTTTTAACCCCTACATGTGGCAAGGAAAGATTCTGACCGCTTCTATACATGGCCAGCTGCTCTCGCCCACCTAAAAAGAAAAGGGGTTTATCTCAGTTTTTCAATTTTTATTTTTCGAAGGCTATACTTGTATTTTTCTTAGTTGCTGTAAATAAAACATATACTTTGGATCATTTGTATTTGTTTCTATCATTTCTCGTTCACATGATTCACATATGAAACTCGTATACAAATGAATTCCACTATCCTTTTTATGTTCACACACAATACAAACTTCTTCTTTTGTTGTGACATACCCCATATTATTCGCCTATTTATCGTATTCTATCTAACCATTACTATATAAATTTAGACCAACGATAAATAAACTGTTCCTCCCCTCTATACGAAATGACAACATACATCTATAAGCGTTAACAATTTTTCGAAATATATACATCCTTTATACTTTTAGTGTATGAATCATTTCTAGGCGAAGTGTCTGTCTAATACTTAGCTGAGCCAATCGGGCTTTTACGGG
>NZ_JBALLY010000090.1:0-10049 GCF_036963045.1 Bacillus sp. JJ864
TGATTACTTTCCATCATCGACATTACATTCTGTAGTTGACTGTTTTCCATAATTGGCATCACGTTTGGCATTTGGCTGTTTTCCATGATCGGCACCGTAACATTAGGTGGGAGTACTTGCGGGATTTCTTTTGTCACATCTGGCATAACAACATGACTTACATTTTCTTTCTTCACTTCTGGGGCAACGACATTACTTACATTCTCTTTCTTTACTTGTGGGGCTACAATATTACTTACATTTTCTTTCTTTACTTCCGGGGCAACAATTTTACTTACATTTTCTTTCTTCACTTCTGGAGCAACGATATTACTTACATTTTCTTTCTTTACTTCTGGAGCAACAATTTTACTTACATTTTCTTTCTTCACTTCCGGGGCAACGACATTACTTCCTTTCATTTTATTTACTTGCGGAGCAATTAAGTCGTTCCCTTTTTTAATAATATCTGCAATTTTATATCCTTTTGCGGGTTTAACCGGTGATTGCGGTGGCTGTGGTAAAATGTTTACGGAAAATTTTGTGCTCTCTTTTTGTTTCTCCGCTTTACTAACAGTCGGTTGCTTTTCAATAATAGGTTGTTTTTCCACTGGTTTCTCTTTTTGGATAGGTTGCTCCTTTTGCACTTCTTTTTGTATAGGCTGTTCTTTTTGCACTTCCTTTTGCGCTTTTACTTGCATTTCCTTCTGCACTTTTTGTACTGCCGGCTGTTCTGTAATCGGCCCAGCTTGCGGAGTCATTTCTTCCTCTTCTTCTATACCAAGCGTTTTCGGTGTTACTGGAAATTCCTTTTGCTGTACTTCTTTTACATATTTTTTTGGAGGGACTGAACCAGCACCTGGATTTTTTTTAATTGGAACACCGTTAGATGGTACTTTAATTTTCATGCCTGGCATAATTAAATCTGGATTACTAAGCTGTGTATTCGCTTGTTTCAATACGTCAAAATCCACCCCGTACTTTTTCGCAATTTTCCAAAGGGTATCCCCTTTTTGCACGATATGAATTTTCAAATTTTCCCCCTCCTGTATAACTTATCTATATTGAACTCCCCCCACTTATTGGTTACCGCCACTTGAAGTGGGGGATTCCAGTACCTCTTGCTCCGATGACAACAGGTTCCGAAACCTCCTCCGTTCAACAAGAGAAGCTCTCTATACCATCAATCCGAAGTATCCATAGATGACCCATCTCCGCCCCTGTATAAGCAGACAAAAACGGGTATAAACACAATGATTGCTTCACCACAATGTATGCTCATAAAAGCAAAATTATGTACAAAAGAAAAAGCAACGGAAATCCGTTGCTTTTATACTCGCTCTAACATTCTGTTTAATGCAAGTACCGCTTCTTCCGTTACTTTTTTATCTACTTCAATTACATTTACATGTTCACCGCGCAAGGTTGCTTCCAGTGCCCATAGTAAATGTGGTAAATCGATACGATTCATCGTTAAGCATGGACACATAAATGGATTTAATGAAATAATTTCTTTATCCGGGTGCTGCTGAATAATACGATTAACTAAGTTCATTTCTGTACCGATTGCCCATTTGCTTCCAGACGGAGCTTTTTTAATCATATCAATAATATATTTTGTTGAGCCTGCATAATCAGAAGCTGCAACAACTTCATAACAACATTCCGGATGAACAATAATATTCATATCCGGATGATTTTCCCTTACACTTTCAATATTTTTCAAAGTAAAATTTTGATGAACGGAACAGTATCCTTTCCATAAAATCACTTGAATATCTTCCATATTCCCATCATATTCTAACGAATCTGTATGTGGATCCCAAATTGCCATTTTTTCTAACGGTACACCAAGGTCATATGCTGTATTACGTCCTAAATGCTGATCAGGTAAGAATAAAATTCGCTCTTTTTGTATAAACGCCCATTTTACCATTTCTTTCGCATTCGAAGATGTAACTGTCGCGCCGCCGTTTCGGCCGCAAAACGCTTTAATCGCAGCTGTTGAATTTACATAGGTTAATGGAAGCATTGTCTCTCCAAATAATTGTTGTAATTCCTTCCAAGCTCGCTCTGTTTGTTCAATATCAGCCATATCAGCCATAGAACAACCAGCTCGCATATCAGGAAGAATAACAATTTGTTCATCTGTTGTTAGCATATCAGCTGTTTCTGCCATAAAGTGAACACCGCAAAATACAATATACTTTGCCTCTTTATTACGCGCTGCTACTTGGGCAAGCTGCAAAGAGTCTCCTGTTGAGTCTGAAAACTGAACGACCTCATCTTTTTGGTAATGATGTCCTGGTATGAAAAGCTTTCCCCCCAACTTTTCTTTAATCTCACGCACACGCGCTTCCATCTCTTCGATTGACATTGTTCCATAACGCTTTGGTAACATCGTTTCAATCGGTTGCACTGTTTCTAAAATATTCATCAGTGAAGTCCCCCTCTCCCCTCAATCACACTTCAATATTGAAACTAATATCTACCGCTTTAACAGAATGCGTTAACAACCCTAACGAAATGTAATCCACACCCGTTTGACCATACTTTGCTACATTTTCCATCGTAATCCCGCCCGAAGCCTCTGTAACAATTGCGCTTGGAACGAGCTTACAATATTCACGTACTTCTTCTGGCGTACGATTATCAAACATAATAATGTCTGCTCCGGCAGAAACTGCTTCTAATACTTGTTCTTCCGTCTCTGTTTCTACTTCTACTTTCACCATGTGTCCCAGCTGTTCTTTCACCGCTGTTACCGCTTTTGTAATCGACCCAGCAAATGCAATATGATTATCTTTAATCATGACACCATCATATAATCCGAAACGATGATTATAACCGCCGCCGCATACGACGGCATATTTATCAAACATACGAAGCCCTGGCATCGTTTTTCTCGTATCACAAATGCGTGTATGATTGCTCCCTAATGCTGTTACCGCTTTTCTTGTCATCGTCGCTACACCGCTCATACGCTGAATAACATTTAACACAACACGCTCAGCTGTTAATAAAGACGCAATCGGCCCCTGTACAGTAGCAAGGATATCTCCGTTTGTTACTAAGTCCCCGTCTTTTCTATGAAGTGTGACTTCAATTCGATGATCTAATAATGCAAAACCTTCCTTAATCACATCTGCTCCTGCAAACACACCTGTATCTTTGACAAGAAACATTCCCTTTGCTTGCAGATTGTTTGGAAAAATAAGCTGCGATGTTACGTCTCGCTCCCCGATATCTTCTAGAAAAAATTGTTTCAATGCTTCTTTTACTTTTAACGCATTCATAGTACCCCTCTTTTCTTACGCGAATCGCAACATATTTCTTCTCATCACAATTTCGTGTGTCTTATTACTACGATTTGGAAAGTCACTGCGATAATGACCGCCGATACTCTCTTTTCTTTGCAGTGCAGCTTTTGTTAGTAACTGACAAACTGTTAACATATTGATAATTGTTATTTCCTCATTTGTAAGGTTTTCATACGGAAACAGTTTGTTATATGTTCCATATTGTTCTAACCATTGCTTCGCATACAATAAACCTTCTTCTGTGCGAACAATTCCAATGTAATTCATCATCATCTCTTGTATTTCTTCTTTTTTTGGTAATTTGATTTGTTGTAAATCACCTTTCGCTATTTCATTGTTACCCACGATTCGCGGCCTACTATTTTCTAAAATGTGTTCTCCGACACGTTTTCCAAATACAAGGCCTTCTAATAATGAATTACTCGCAAGGCGATTGGCACCATGTACACCATTACATGCCACTTCGCCAACTGCATATAAACGATTAATTGACGTTTCCCCGTCACAATTTGTTTTTACACCGCCCATATGAAAATGAGCGCCTGGTACAACTGGAATAAAATTATCCTGAATAGCCACGCCATGTCTTTCACATAAAAAAGCGACCGTTGGAAACCGTTCTTCAAAATTTGCAATAGATGATATATCTAAGTGCACCGTTTCACCCGCTAACATTTGTTCATGAATGGCACGCGCAACTACATCACGCGGCGCAAGGTCTTGTTGTTCATGAACATTCGTCATAAAGCGCTCTCCTTTTCCATTTCGAAGAATAGCTCCTTCTCCGCGTACCGCTTCTGATACAAGGCCGCAGCAAGCTCCATTTACATGCAACATTGTTGGATGGAACTGTACAAATTCTAAATCAACAAGCTCTCCGCCAGCTCGATATACCATCGCTAAGCCATCACCTGTAACAGTACAATCATTAGAAGTAAATGCATACAGTCCTCCAATACCGCCTGTTGCCAATACGACACTCTGTGCGTAATACTTTTGTATATTCCCTTCACTATCACGTGCTACAACACCGTGACAAGTTTGATTTTCTATTATAAAATTCAAGACCATTACGTGTTCAACAACTGTTACATATGGAAGTACTTGCTCTGCAAGATGCGCTAATAAATTTTTCCCGGTTGCATCCCCGCCTGCATGTAAAATACGCCTTGTTCGATGCGCTCCTTCTTTTCCAAGATGCAGCCCTCGTTCATCACCATCAAAGCGCATACCGTTATCTAATAATGTTTGCATTTCTCGCGGCCCATGCTCTACTAAATAGCGAACCGCTTCCGGATTGTTATAATGGCATCCTGCTGTAAGCGTATCTTCATAGTGATTGTCTGGATGATCAGTTGAAGCAACCGCAGCTGCAATCCCGCCTTGTGCTAAATTTGTATTGTTGTTTCGCCCTGTTTTCTTTGTGATAATCATCACATTCTTTTCGTGGCAAATGGTTTGTGCAACGCGCAGCGCCGCAACCCCGCTTCCGATAATTAAGACATCTGCATTTGGCATTTTCATTGCCCCCTACTTTACACTTTTCAACTGTCTTGACACCTATATTTACATATATTTAAAATAATAACAAGAACTTTTTAGAAAACGACAAGAAAATCTTATACAGAAAGGGCTATACTCTATGATATATATGGACTATGCTGCAACAACACCTATGAGTAAAGAAGCGTTAGAGACATACACAAAAGCTGCTGAACGTTATTTTGGAAACGAACAAAGCTTACACGATATTGGCGGAACTGCCTCCTCTTTGTTGCAATCTTGCCGCCAAACATTGGCGACGATGATCGGCGGGAAAGAACAAGGTGTTTTTTTTACGAGCGGCGGATCTGAATCGAACTATCTTGCCATTCAATCATTACTAAATGCTCAGGGCGGCAAGCATATTATTACAACACCTATGGAACATGCATCAATCCGAAATTATTTTCGCCTTCTTCAAAAGCAGGGCTATGAAATTACTGAAATTCCGGTTGATTGCTTTGGCATGATTCAACTTGACGAACTCGAGCGTGCGATTACAAAACAAACCGTACTTGTAAGCATTCAACATGGAAACTCTGAAATCGGCACGCTGCAACCAATTGCTGAAATTGGAGCTATTCTCAAAAAACATAACGTCTTATTTCATACAGATTGCGTACAAACATTTGGAAAAATACCGATTCATGTAGAAGAAATGAATATTGATAGCCTCTCTGTTTCAGCGCATAAAATTTATGGGCCGAAAGGAGTCGGCGCATGCTATATCAATCCGAAAGTTCGTTGGGGAGAAATGTTTCCAGGAACCTCTCATGAAAGAGGATTTCGCCCCGGCACCGTGAATGTCCCAGGCATCACTTCGTTTATTACAGCGGCGCAGCACATACTACAAAACTATCAAGAGGAAATGGGCCGTTTACAGGAATACCGAACATACTTTATCCAGCAATTACAAGCTCTTTCACCCGAAATACAAATTGAAGGTCATTCTACTTCTTGTTTACCGCATATCATTGGGGTTACAATAAAAGGAATAGAAGGTCAGTATACAATGCTAGAGTGCAATCGCCGCGGCATTGCGATTTCAACAGGAAGTGCTTGTCAAATTGGAAAACAAGAGCCTTCTAAAACGATGCTTGCGATTGGCAAAGAATATGACGAGGCGAAGCAATATGTCCGTTTTTCATTGGGACAGCAAACAACAATAGAACACATCGATGCAACGATTCATGCAATTGCAGAAATTAGAAATCAATTCAATAGAGGTGTTAATAGAAAATGAATCAAAATGAACAAAAAAAGATTTTAGGTGAGGAAAGAAGACAGCTCATTTTAGAATGGCTCCTCGCTGCAAATAAACCATTGTCCGGCAGTGAATTAGCAAAGAAAACAAACGTAAGCCGTCAAGTTATTGTACAAGATATTTCTTTATTAAAAGCACGAAACGAACCTATTATTGCAACAGCGCAAGGATATTTATATTTGAAACCGACAGAAAAACAACATACATTTGAACGTATCATCGTTTGTCAGCATCAGCCAACAGAAGTTCGTAAAGAACTCACGCTGCTTGTAGACCATGGCGTTACAATTAAAGACGTAAAAGTGGAACATCCAGTATACGGAGATTTAACAGCTTCTATTATGGTAAGTAATCGCTTTGAAATTGAGCAGTATTTAAGCAAGATTGAAAAAACAAATGCAACTTACTTATCACAGCTTACAAATGGGATTCATTTGCATACAATTGAAGCAGATTCGCTAGAAAAGTTAAATGCTGCTTGTGAGGCATTAGACCGGGCTGGATTTCTTGTTCATTAAAAAACGCACAGAGAATTTTACTTTCTCTGTGCGTTTTATATTTTCATCATGCTACAATAGAAAAATAGTGGGAAGGGAGAAAAAATATGGGAATCGAACTTATTCATTTTAGCATCGGAAAACCGAAAACAATTCAATATGCAGAAGATAAAGAAATGACAAGCGGCATTTGTAAACAGCTTGTGGAAGATGCTTTTTTATCAAAAGATGGATTTCGAGGAGACGGTGTTGCGGACTTACGCTTTCACGGCGGACCTGATCGTACCGTTTGTGTTTATCCTTATGAACATTATGATTTGTGGGAAAACGAGTTTCGTACATCGCTTCCTTCATCTGCATTTGGAGAAAATGTAACAGTTACACATATGCTAGAACAAGATGTTTGTATTGGAGACATTTATCAGCTCGGAGAGGCAATTGTTCAAGTAACGCAAGGAAGAATTCCATGCAGTACAATTTCGAAACGACTTGGCATTCCTGGCATTTTACCTCGCATTGTCGAAACTGGCTACACAGGATATTTATGCCGCGTTCTACAAGAAGGAACGGTTCGTAAAGATTCACAAATTACATTACTCGAACGTCATTCGCACCAAGTTTCCATTTTATTTGCAAACGAAATCTATTTCCGGGGACAAAAAGATATAGAGGGAATGAAAAAAATTATTGCCGTTCCTGAACTCGCAGAAGATTGGCGAAAACCATTAATGACACGACTTGAGAAATTAACTTAAAGAATCCCAATGCATACGCAATGGGATTCTTTTTCATACCCAATAAGATGAATAACTCCCAAGTAATGTAACCGAAAAACCAAGTGCTTCTAATTCCATTCTCACTCCTGGGAGCAGAACATCATCATACTCTTTTTCGACATCAATTAAGAAAAAATAATTGCCAAGTCCTGTTTTCATTGGACGAGACTCAATTTTGGAAAGGTTTAATTTCCTCCATGCAAATGCGGATAATACTTGATATAATGCTCCTGCATAGTCTGAAGGTAATGTTATCATAAGTGTTGTTTTCGTCCCACGGTGCTCTCCATTTCTCGGTAATTTCACGTGCTCGTTCTTATGTAATACGAGAAAACGTGTATGATTATTTTTATGCGTATGAATATCATGCTGAACAATAGATAATCCATACTTTTCTGCCGCAGCCTCATTGGCAATTGCCGCAATTTTTTCCTCTGGATGTTCCATCACAAACTGTGCGGCAGCACTCGTTGATGTCATATCCCGCACGGTCACACCTTTTAATTCTTGATTCAAAAACTTATGACACTGCGCAATCGCATGCGGATGAGAATGCACCGCATATACATCTTGCCAACGCCTTGCGTGTTGCGGATGAACGAGTAAATGTTGCTGGACAGGTACTGTAATTTCACCAACAATCGGCAGCGTTTGCTCATGCACAAGATAGTCAATCGTAATATTGACAGAGCCTTCAATCGCATTTTCAAGTGGGACAACTGCAAAATCAACAACCTCATTTGCTGCTGCATCTATACAATCTGGAATCGTTCTATATGGTACATGTTCAGCCTCAGGAAAGAAGCGACTCACCGCCATATTTGTAAATGTTGCTTCTGGTCCTAAATAGCCAACTCGAATCGTCATCTTTTCCCCTCTTTTTCGTTTTCTTACTGTTATATCATAAACACCTCTATTCTTCTACTTGTTTTTCGAAAATTACAACAAAAAAGACTAGCAAGAGCTAGCCGATATGTTTCATGTATTCTTTTTGCGCAAAGAAGAAATAGAATATACATGCGATGAGATAAATAGCAATAACCTCTAAAACGAGCCAAGATGATTTCATAAAAAAGGTCTTTTGGCACGTATGTAAAGCAACTGCACTATGTACGCTTCCTAAAAAAACTGGGAAAAAGAATAGAATCCCTAATTGCACACGTGAAATCTTATCTATTTCTTGCTTTGTCATTCCGATTTTCAAAAGAGCTCGATATTGCAAGCGGTCATATTCAATATTATGAAACCATTTAAAATAGACTGTGCTACAAGACGCTAGAAAAAAGAGGATACTAATGAACGAGCCAACAAATAACACTAGATTCCCTCCGTCTTTCGTTGCCTTATATATGTACATATTATTACGAATTACTGATTCTGTCCCTTTTAAAATGTGAGATTGTAATTCTTCACCTAATCTTTCTGTATTGTTCCAATCTCGTAAATCATATCCGTTATATACATATTTTTCGTGATTAGGAACTTGACGAGAAATCTTCTGAAAATCTTGATTGTGCATAACGAGGAATCTTCCGCTCCGCTGACTTGTATCACTATTAAAGGCATTCCCTTCATATGCTCCGTTATATGTAAAGCGATATGTTTCCCCTAGTACTTTAAAATGTATATATTTCTTAGGATACTTAGGAAGAAGATCATAATTACTATAATAAATAAATGTCACTGTTCCCTCTTTCGGATGAATCTCCTTCTTCGACTGCCTTTTTGCTTCTCTATTATATTCATCTTCTCCAATCACAGTTGCATAAGACTCTTTACCAGAATCCAATTGAAATGTTGCTGGGATTCCAATAAACGTTACGTAACGAAAATCATTGACACCATGCTTACGAAACAACTTTTCAACCGTTTCTTTTTCCATTACTTCTTTAGAACCAGTCCCTTTTTCGACATATGAAAAAGCATGCGGCTGTTCATAGCGAAATAGTTCTCTCGTATTTGAAAAAAACAAATAAACAGAGCCTGTCGCCGTTACTACTATCGTTGTTAATATAGATAAAATAAAGAAAAATCGCCGATTGTCTTTCACTGTATGTAACAACTGATTGATAACGAATAAATACGGATAGCGATACATGACACTCTGTCTCTTTTTAATTCCTTGTAATACTTGAATCATGCTATGCGTACATACAAAATACGTTCCAACTGTTGTTAAAATAGAAACAGGTATAAAATAAAGAGCAATGTTCTCCATCGTCACTTTTGTTGTTAACCAATAACTGATACCTATACAGGCGAAACCAAACCAACAAAGCCACTTCTTACTTCTCGTTTCTTTTTTTCCTTCTTGCATTTCTTTTAATAAATGAATAACTTCTATTTTCCATATGCGCAGCGCACTAAAAATGGATAAAAGAAGAAAGATAACCCCATATGTCATCATCGTTATCACAATCGCTTTTGAACTAAGCACAAACGGCAATTCAGTCGGCATATTAAGTAATAAACTAAAAATCATAAAAAATAGCTTTAAAAATAACGTCCCAATCCCAATGCCGAAAAAGCTCGCGAGGAAGCCCACTACCATTTGCTCCATGATCATCATCCATATAATATTTACTTTCGTAGCTCCCATTAATATGAATAGCCCAAATTCTTTTTTTCGAGACTGTATAAAGATCGAACTAGAATGGTTCTTACGCTAATT
>NZ_JBALLY010000091.1:0-243 GCF_036963045.1 Bacillus sp. JJ864
CTTCCCGATAGTTTTAAAATTACGGGGCCTTAGCTCAGCTGGGAGAGCGCCTGCCTTGCACGCAGGAGGTCAGCGGTTCGATCCCGCTAGGCTCCACCATTATTATAACGGAGGTATACCCAAGTTCGGCTGAAGGGATCGGTCTTGAAAACCGACAGGCGGCGAGAGTCGCGCGGGGGTTCGAATCCCTCTACCTCCTCCATTTTTAAAAAGAATATAATATCATCGCGGGGTGGAGCAGTC
>NZ_JBALLY010000091.1:384-2405 GCF_036963045.1 Bacillus sp. JJ864
CGGTCGGGACCGCCATTTACATAAAGGCTCGGTAGCTCAGTCGGTAGAGCAGAGGACTGAAAATCCTCGTGTCGGCGGTTCGATTCCGTCCCGAGCCACCATTTTTTTTTTGTAAACTAGCCGGCTTAGCTCAATTGGTAGAGCACGTCCGAGCAAGCATCGCTGAATAATCTTCAGCGTACCAGCCGAGATGCTACTTGCAGTACTAACTGAGGCTGGGACGACAAAAGAAATAAAAAATAGCAAGTTTTATATATTATAATGCCGGCTTAGCTCAATTGGTAGAGCAACTGACTTGTAATCAGTAGGTTGGGGGTTCAAGTCCTCTAGCCGGCACCACTTAGGGGCATAGTTTAAAGGTAGAACAGAGGTCTCCAAAACCTCCGGTGTGGGTTCGATTCCTACTGCCCCTGTAAAAGATATGGGCCTATAGCTCAGCTGGTTAGAGCGCACGCCTGATAAGCGTGAGGTCGATGGTTCGAGTCCATTTAGGCCCACCATATTCCGCAGTAGCTCAGTGGTAGAGCTATCGGCTGTTAACCGATCGGTCGTAGGTTCGAGTCCTACCTGCGGAGCCATGGCCCGTTGGTCAAGTGGTTAAGACACCGCCCTTTCACGGCGGTAACACGGGTTCGAATCCCGTACGGGTCATTAAAAAGAGTCAGCACCATGCTGACTCTTTTTATTTAAGGAAAAATAATATTATACATTATGCCTTCCATATATTATATTTGTTATAACAAATTATAATTACTTCTTTGATTCATGATCTCCTAATCCATGTGTTTATTCGGATACTTTTGATTAGCTAAATCAAAAGTATCGAAATAAAGAAACTCTACTGATGGTTGTTTCACGTTATTATAACAATAAATATATCTTTACCATATTATAAAATGTTTTGTTTTTTATTATAAATAATGAAGGATTTTGTATGATTTTGTGTAATTAGGAAAGAATATAGTGCAATATATTTTTACCAATTGATTATTTTAGTTATACTTAGAATAGATTCTTGTACACCGGAATGTTGCATGAATAGTTTACGGTATAAGGTATCTTTTATACTAACCTCATCCTATTTATTACTCTGTATCTTTACAACCTGTTTCTTAATTAAGAACGATAAAGCGTATATTTTCTCTCCGCAATTTAAAATCGACCATTGCAGCTGTGAGTATCCAATTTATTTTATGTTTTGTGGGGGGATTCTAGACAATGATGTTTAGATTATAATCGTTCTCTACATTTGGTAAAGTAATATTCTTTATTTCTAATGATAGTCGGTACCTCGTTTTTCTTTAATGGACTGGCGAATCGAAATGAAGAGGGTTGGAAATGCTAAAGTGTGTAAAGGAGGGTAATATATTTATGACAACTGTTCGAGAATTGATGAGTACAAATATTGTACAATGTACACCACTAGATAATGTATATGAGGCAGCGGTAAAAATGAAAGAAGAAGATATAGGAATGATCCCTGTTGTGGAGAATAATCAAGTTATTGGTCTTGTTACAGACCGTGATTTGGTTGTGCGAGGAATTGCGGAAAAGCATCCGGGTTCCAATCAAATTACAAATGTTATGACAACACAAATTATTTCCGTATCACCTGATGACGCGATTGAAAAAGCGACAGAGTTAATGGCACGTTACCAAATAAGAAGATTACCAGTAGTTGAACATGGGCAACTTGTTGGGATGCTAGCACTTGGTGATTTAGCAACAACTAAATATGCAGATGATCAAGCAGGCGTTGCCTTAAGTGAAATATCAGAGCAGACAGACTAAAGAAAGGGATACTTTTATTTTGTTTGCTAAGGATAGCTTGATTAGAAAGCAAAGCTGTAGTGAAGGATAAGCTGTTAACATACGCTCCATTAGTTTCATTCATAATCTGTGGGGGGGTTCTCCCGCAGATTAAATTTATCCCGCATTAACGGGCAGTAAGACCCTCACCTCAAGATTCAGTGAGAAGCGCAGAAGATAGGTAGGGGATAACTGCCCGTAAAAGCCCGATT
>NZ_JBALLY010000091.1:2420-41998 GCF_036963045.1 Bacillus sp. JJ864
GGGCTTTCCATCAGTGGGAAAGAAGAAAACCTCCACTGATGGAAGTTTCACTTTATATTTTATGTGAATAACTTCTGAAATTTTTATTAACAACTATTAACATATAAAAAACATGATATACTAATAAATATAAGTATTATATGTTTCTTTGAATATATTAATATTAATGATTAGTTTAATAGCATTCAAATATTTTATCATACATATAGAAAATAGGGGGGAATTATATGACGATTATGCAACCTGAACCGAATTGGAACTTGGTTACGGATACGTATACAGAGCCGGAAAATTTTGCAGATTTACTCTCTTTGCTTATACCAGAGTATCCAAAAGGGGAAGGAAAAGAACGAACTATTTTGGCTTGGAAAGAAAAAGAATTTTATAAGAAAGAAAATTTAATTCCTTTTATTTTATATGGAATGAAAAAATTACATAATCTGCCGAAGTTTCATAAAGATGAAATGCCAACTTTAGTTCGAATTATTCGTTTATGTCAAGAAGTAGGATGGTATCAACAAGCTTATACTTTTATGGTTGCTGAGGGATTAGAGGAATTTGTACAAACATCGCTTGAGTACGAATCATGGGATGTATTTACACAAGTAGTCGCTTGGAATTATTTAATTATAAAACAAAAGGTTACGGAATTAGAAAGTAATGATGATTTTATTTGGGAAAGAATTAAGTTTAATGTAGAGTGTATTGAAAAGTATAAGACGCTTTTGTCTCATAAAGAAATGATGGAGTTTATGTTTCTGTTTCTTTGTAAACAAGCAAAGGCATTATCAAAAAAGCAGTTAGATGAAAATTTAATGGAGCTTGCAAAATATTGTAATACATATATTTGTGATGTATACACGTTAGATTTATTAAAAAAATATCGAAAATGTACAGATTTCTTAACATATTATGAACCAAGCCGTGCTGTTGTAGCATGTCAGCGTGCAGTGATTGCACAAATATCTGATCATCTGAATCCGTTAAAGACAACTCATGTTGATGATTATTTGTTTGTTATAAAAGAGATGATGGAACATATGTCATTTGAGTTTATAACAAAATATGAGCACTTTATTGGGAAATTATTATCGTACATTCCATTTTTTGAAATGATTCAAGTTCCACAGCAAATGTATTATTGTGAAGAACTTATGCATATATGCAAAGGAATCGGTTATAAAGAGGAACTACTACGCAATTATATATTTATACAATTACCAAATTGTTTTCCTTCTTTTATTAAGCAATTTTTAAAGAATAAGCGCTATGCATCAATACATGATATTTTATTTTATTGGTGCAGTGATGAACAACGTATGAATTTAGAACATAAATATAATTTAAGTTTTATTTATGAGCAATATGCATGCGGATAAACGAGAAAAGTAGTTTTAATTTATATAGAACGTAAAAAAGGATTCCACACGATGTGGAATCCTTTTTTAATAGTAAAGAGAAAGAAAAATGATTGTAAAAGAAATCATGCCGTACAAAAGAAATTGACTATTTGTATTATCTTTAATGCCGAAAAAATGATTCATTCTTTCATACGAGTCTAGAAAAGATTTCATTAGACTGGTTGTAAAGAATCGGTGCACTATTTCCCCACTTTCCATGTTTCTTGTTGTTGATGCTGTTGTTTCCGATATTCTGGAACATATATATATTGAGAGACTATAAGAAGAATAGTCATAAAAAATACTGGAAATATTGCCGAGACATGTAAGCCATTAAAATTAATATTTGTTATTAAAGAACTGATAATGAATAGAGCAGTATATATGTGTGAAATATGTCGCTTTAGTCGAATTTTGAATATTTCCATAAGCACTTCACAAGTAACAAATGTAATAACAATGCTTAAAAATACAATGTTTATGTTGTAAATTAATAAGCAACAAATTAAACCGAAAAATGCTAAATACTCAATCAGTAATGGAATATTACGTATCATTATGCGTTACCTAACTAAGAAAGGAAGTGGATTTACAGCATTTGTTTTTTCAAAATTCCATTCCCCGTTATGCAATTCAAAATGCAAGTGTTGTCCAAATGAATGCCCTGTATTTCCCATATAACCGAGCAATTGGCCTGTTTGTACTGTATCTCCTGCTTTGACAGCGCGGCTTTTCATGTGGGCATATACAGTTGTGTATAAGTTCCCGTTTATACGATGGGCAACAAATACAACGTTCCCATAGCTTGTAGAATAATATGATTTCACAACAGTCCCAGATGCGGCAGCTTGGATTGGCACATTTCCTGTTGCTGCAATATCTACACCATAGTGCATTTCTCCCCAGCGTACATCAAATTCTGAGCTGATTTTTCCTTGAGCAGGATATTTAAATACAGCTGGAATAGATGGTGTAGCTTGCTGTTTTGGTTGCTGCTGCTGTTGTTGTCCTTGCACTTGCACTAAATAATGCTGTGCGACATAGCCATATCCTGATCCGTAGCGAACTTTATACCATGTTCCCACACTTTCAACGACTTGTACTTGTGTTCCCTTTGCTAAAGAACCGATAATAGCTGTATTTGTTCCTGCTCCGCTGCGTATTTTTAACGTTGGAGTGGCAACAAAATAAGAACTTCCGCCTTGTACAGTAATTCCTTTTACTAATGGCTGATCGGCGTTAGATAAAAATTCTTTCTTTACATAACCGCTTGTTCCATTATGTATAACTTTATACCATCCATCTTGTTCTTCTTGAACAGTAACAAATTTCCCGTTTGGTAATACAGTAATAATTTCAGATTGTGTATTTGGTTCAGAGCGAACGTTTAATGCATCTACATTTACGATATATTGATTTTTTTCTAGTTTGGTTAACGAAATGGCTTCTTTTTTGACATAGCCAGTGTTATTGTGAGTGTGAACTTTGTACCATTCATTTGTTGTTTCAAGAATAGTAACGGGAGTGTCACGTGTAATGTTATCAATAACAGAGTCTGTTCCATTCGGGCTATTGTACATTTGTAATGTTTCCGTTTTTACATAACCAATGTTTGCTTTTGCTGTTTGCTCTGCTTCTACAGTATGTACATTAGAGTCTGCTATAGAGGGGAGCATAGCGGCAACTGCTACAGTAGTTGCTGTTAGTGTTGCAATTTTTAAATTCATATATTCATAGACCTCCTTATGTGATAAATTGGTATAATCTAAATTATAATATGAAGATATTAAGTTTGTAACATATTTATGGATGAAAAACAAACGAAAGCTTTTTTCTCTATATGTAAGTTACAAAACTTTTCTTTTTAGAGTGGTGAATTTGGCCGCGTATAGAAATGGGCAAGGCCTTTTTCTACCACATGCAAGGTTTAAACAAAAAGGAGAAAACAAGTAGCGGTCATGATGTATTTTGCATAGCAGCGACTTAAATGTCGAAAAGTGAAAATGGGTATATACTAAAAGGATAGCAGATTTATAGCTATTATGGAAAGAGCGAGAAGAAATTCGATTTTTTCTGAACTTACAGATAGGTAGAAGGAGAAATGAAAAGAGTTGCGGGTGAGATATTGTGATGGTATACTGACTATGTTAAATGAATATACTGCTAGGGGGGCTAGTGTTGCTAGCTGAGAGTAAGACCTATAGTCTTTGACCCTTGAACCTGATCTAGATGATGCTAGCGTAGGGAAGCAATTTGGACGATATAAATAATGTCCCCGTTTCTTTATGCATAGAAACGGGGACTTTTTTATTGAAAATTTTATAGAACACCACTAGGGGTGCTTAAAAGCTGAGAGAGGTAAAAACCTTAACCCTTATAACCTGATCTAGGTGATGCTAGCGTAGGGAAGTGGAAACAACAAATGAGTTTTTCTTTTGTTTGCTGTGGCCACTTCTTATATAGAAGTGGTTTTTTATTTGGAAACATATATACAGGAAGGGGAAGCGGAAATGACATTTTGTGAAAGACTATTTGAAAAGGTGCAACCTGTTTGGGAAAAGAGTCATAATCATCCATTTGTAACAGGAATGGGAGATGGAACGTTAGAGAAAGATAGATTTCAATATTATATTGTTCAAGATTATTTGTATTTGTTAGATTACGCCAAGCTATATGCAATTGGTGTTGTAAAAGCAACAAACCCAAAAGTGATGGCGAAATTTGCTGAACAAATTGATGGGATTTTAAATGAGGAAATGACGATTCATAAACAATATGCAAAGCGCTTAGGAATTTCTGTTGAAGAGATGGAATTAGCAAAGCCGTCTGCTATGAATCTAGCATATACAAACTATATGATGTCCGTTTCACAAAACGGTACACTTGCTGAGTTAATTGCAGCATTGCTTCCGTGTATGTGGAGTTATTGGGAGATTGGAAAGCGTTTAAATGCTATTCCAGGAGCGCGCGATCACGAATTTTTTGGTGAATGGATTCAAGGATATAGCTCTGATGAATATGGGAATCTTTGCGTATGGTTAATTGATTTATGTAATGAAATTGCAGTAGGGAAAACAGAAGAAGAACGAAATCGTTTAGAAGAGATTTTCTTATATTCCAGCCGTTTTGAATACTTATTTTGGGATATGGCATATCGTAAGGAGATGTGGGGTTTTGAGGAGCAAGAACATACTACAATTTCATAATGTTTCGTTTCGGTATGATGAGAAACCGATTATAGCGAATCTTGATACTGCAGTACAAGAAGGGGAATTCATTAGTATTATCGGGCCAAGCGGCTGCGGGAAAAGTACATTGTTTCGGCTTATTACAGGGCTTGAGAAAGAAAATGCCGGCACGATAGAGGTGAAGGGAACGACTCCTGTTGGCTATATGCCGCAAAAAGATATGTTACTCCCGTGGCGAACCATTATTGAAAATGCAGCTTTGCCTCTTGAATGTCAAGGAATGAAGAAAAAAGAGGCACAAATGAAAGCACAAGAGCTGTTGGAGCAGTTTGGACTGCAAGGGTATGAAAAGAAACAGCCAAAAGATTTATCAGGCGGAATGCGGCAACGCGTATCTTTTATTCGTACGTTGTTAACGGGCGGCGACCTTTTATTATTAGATGAACCGTTTAGTGCACTTGATGCATTAACGAAGGCATCTCTGCAAGAATGGTTGTTTGAACAATGGAAACATTGGCAAAAAACATTTTTGTTTATTACACATGATGTTGATGAAGCGCTTTATCTTTCTAATCGTATTTTTATCGTAACAGAGCAGCCCATTACATCATTGACTGAGCGGATTGTGCCGCTTGGGAAAGAGCGCTCTCGAAAAGATTTGCATCGCCCAGAAATGCTGGCATTAAAAGATGAACTCATTGGCATGTTGCAAAGACAGGTGCTTGTATGAAACGAATGGTAGATTATGTTCCGGCTATTATTGTAATTACAATTTTACTGATTGGATGGGAAGTAGGAGCACGGATTCTTGATGAAATGTACATTTTGCCGTCTCCAAGTGCTATTGTTCAAAAAATATGGGATTTGCGGGATATATTGCTTACAGTGCATTTACCAGCAACGCTTTCTGTTACTGTAATCGGTATTGTTATTTCCATTGTATTAGGTGTTGGGTTAGCGATGTTGATGAGTATGAGTACATTTGCTGAGAAGGCATTTTATCCACTATTAGTTGCTTCACAGACTATTCCCATTACAGCTTTAGCACCATTATTTGTTTTATGGTTTGGCTATTCGATTTGGAATAAGGTTGTTGTCACAGTACTGATTACATTCTTTCCAATTGCGGTGAATACGTATGATGGCCTTTGTAGTACGAAAAAGGAGTGGGAAGAGCTTTTAATTACATATGGTGCAACAAAAAAAGATATTTTTTTAAAATTGAAATTGCCGTCTGCACTTCCCTATTTTTTCTCAGCTTTAAAAGTGGCTGTGCCGTTTAGCGTGATTGGGGCAGCGATTGGAGAGTGGCTTGGGGCACAAGCAGGACTAGGCTATTTTAGTAAACGAATGATGACACAAATGGATGGTGCGGGTGTGTTTGCACCAATCGTTTTATTGTCACTTCTCGCTATTTTCTTTGTATTACTCGTTTCGATATTTGAGAGGAAATTTATTAGTTGGAGGAAGCACTCATGAAATTATTAAAGCGCATCTTTGTGTTTACATTATTAATTGCGATGATTGCTGGGTGTTCTAGCAATTCGGCATCAGAAAAGAAAAAAGGTGAAAAAGAAGTAACGGTCATGCTTGATTGGTACCCAAATGCAGTGCATAGCTTTATTTATACAGCAATTGAAAAGGGTTATTTTAAAGAAGAAGGTGTGAAGGTAAATATTAAATTTCCTTCTAATCCAACTGATCCATTAACGTTAGCGGCAGCAGGAAAAGTAACAGTTGGATTGTATTATCAGCCTGATGTTGTGATTGCGAGAGCGAATGAACACATTCCAGTAAAATCTATCGGTGCAGTTGTTCGTTCCCCTTTAAATCATGTTGTATCGCTAAAATCAGCAGGCGTTTCTTCTCCTAAAGATTTGGAAGGAAAAACAGTGGGATATTCAGGGACACCGTTAAGTGAAGAATATTTAAAAACGATGATTAAAGAAGACGGTGGAAACCCAAATAACGTAAAAGTAGTTGATGTTGGTTTTGATTTAGTACCGGCTCTGACTACGAAAAAAGTAGATGCTGTTACAGGGGCATATATTAACCATGAAGTTCCAGTCATGCGTCATGAAGGTTCCGAGCCAGCATATTTCAACCCAGCGGATTACGGTGTACCGAACTATCATGAACTTGTATTTGTAACAGGCGATAAAACATTGAAACAAGATAAAGAAACATTACAAGCCTTTTTACGCGGGGCAAAAAAAGGTTATGAATTTATGAAGAAAAATCCAGATGAAGCATTAAATATTTTATTAAATCATCAAGAAAAAGAGAATTTCCCACTTATTCCAGAAGTTGAAAAAGAGAGTATGAAAATTTTATTAGATAAAATGGAAACAAAAGATGAACCATTTTTATCAGATACAGCAAGTTCGTGGGAAAAACAAAATAAGTGGCTAAAAGAAAAAGGAATGGCAAAAGAAATTGTTCCGGCAAACGAGTTGTTTGAAAACATTTTAAAGTAGGCGAAAGGGTATGAAAGCTGAGCTTCACGTTATATCAAATGGTCGTATGTCATTTGAAGAGTTAGCGCATATAGCAACCGATATTGAAAGTGAAATAGATTATTTGCACATTCGTGAGCGAGAGAAAAGTACGAAAGAGTTATATGAAGGTGTGGAAAAGCTCTTACATAAGGGGTTTCCTTCTTCTAAACTTGTCATCAACGATCGGATTGATATTGCAATTTTATTCAATATTAGACGTGTGCAACTTGGATATCGCAGCGTGGATATAAAGTCTGTTAAAGAAAAATTTTCTTATTTGCATGTTGGTTACTCGGTGCACTCATATGAAGAAGCTGTTTCTGCTTTTAAAAGTGGTGCAGATTCTCTTCTGTATGGGCATTTGTTTCAAACAAACTCCAAAAAGGGAGTTCCGCCAAGAGGATTAGCAGGGATTACCGAAATGGCAAAACATTTAGCAATCCCAATTACCGCTATTGGAGGGGTTACTCCTAATAATACGGCAGAAGTACTCGGTACCGGTGCTGCTGGTATCGCGATTATGTCCGGAATTTTAAGTGCAGTAAAACCGAATGAGCAGGCGAAGTTATATAAGGAAACGATACGAAAGTGGGCGAGAAATCATGAAAAAAATATATGATGTTGCCATCGTTGGCGGCGGTGTAATCGGAAGTTCGATTGCACATTTCCTTGCTGACAGAGGTTATAAAGTTGCTATTATTGAAAAACAAAAGATTGCTTCTGAAGCGTCTAAAGCAGCAGTTGGACTATTAGGTGTACAGGCGGAATGGGATGAATACGATCCGCTGTTTGAATTAGGTAGGAAAAGCCGCGCGATGTTTCCAAAACTTGCAAGTCTATTACGTGATAAAACCGGAATTGATATAGGATATGAAGAAAAAGGAATTTACCGTATTGCTCAAAATGAAGAAGAGAGTGTACGGCTTCTTCATATTATGAAATGGCAGCAGCAAACAGGAGAAGAGTCCCATTTTATCTCAGGAGAAGAACTACGGAAAAAAGAACCCTATTTATCTACTTCGATTATTGGAGCAGTCTACCACCCAAAAGATGGTCATGTGATTGCCCCGGAGCTGACGAAAGCATTTGCTCACTCTGCTGCGATATCTGGAGCGGATATATATGAAGAAACTGAAGTGTTTGATATTCAAATGAAAGATAATCGTGTAACAGGATTGCTTACAACAGAGAGCGCAATTTCATGTGAAAACGTAGTAATTGCAGGCGGTTCATGGAGTACAAAACTATTAAAATATTTTCACCGTGAGTGGGGGACATATCCTGTTAAAGGTGAAGTCGTTGCAGTGCGCAGTCGTAAGCCATTATTACAAGCACCTATTTTTCAAGAGCGATTCTATATCGCACCGAAGCGCGGTGGACGTTATGTCATTGGGGCAACAATGAAACCTCATACATATAACAAGGCAGTGCATCCTGAAAGTATTACTTCTATATTAGAGCGTGCGTATCAGATTCTTCCAGCGTTAAAGGAAGCAGAATGGGACGGGGCATGGGCAGGATTACGTCCACAATCAAATCACAGTATGCCATATATCGGCAGACATGAAGAAATTACTGGTTTATATGCTTGTACGGGCCATTACCGAAATGGAATTTTATTAAGTCCAGTTTCAGGAGAGTATATGGCTGATCTTATAGAAGGAAAGCAAGAAAATCGTTTACTAGATTCATTGCTTTCTCAATCTATGTAAATCAATTTCATTTTCAACATATAAGTTACTGTTAGGCAAAAAGGAGACCTGCACTCGTGTTTTTAGCAAGGGAAGTGGCAGAAAAAGGCCCTGACCGTTACTATGCAAGGCTAGGACCACTCGCCCACCCTAAAAGAAAAGGATTTTAAGTTTGTTATACCTTTAATAAGGAGGCTGAAAGCTTGAATTTAAAAATTAACGGTAGGCAAGTAGAGGTACCAATTGAGGTTAAGACGGTAGCTGATTTGCTTGTTCATTTAGGATTAGAGACGAAAATTGTTGTTGTAGAACGTAATCAAGATATTTTACAAAAAGAGGATCATCAAGATACATCTGTTTTTGAGGGAGATCAAATTGAAATTGTCACATTCGTAGGAGGCGGTTGATTATGTTAAAAATTGGACCATTTACTTTTCAGTCTAGATTGTTATTAGGAACAGGGAAATTTTCAGATTTTGATGTACAAAAGAAAGCGATTGAAGTATCAGAAGCAGAAATTTTAACGTTTGCGGTGCGTCGTATGGATATTTTTGATGCAGAGCAGCCTAATTTACTAGAAAAAATTGATGTAACAAAGTATACCCTTCTTCCCAATACAGCAGGAGCAAAAACAGCAGAAGAAGCGGTGCGTATTGCAAAACTAGCAAAAGCATCAGGATTATGCGACATGATTAAAGTAGAAGTAATTGGTGATGATAAAACGTTATTACCAGACCCAGTTGAAACGTTAAGAGCGTCAGAAATGCTATTAAAAGAAGGGTTTATCGTTTTGCCGTATACGTCTGATGATGTTGTATTAGCACGTAAATTACAAGAATTAGGCGTTCATGCGATTATGCCGGGTGCATCGCCAATTGGCTCTGGTCTTGGCATTGTAAACCCGTTACATTTAAGTTTTATTATCCAGCAAGCAACTGTTCCCGTTATTGTTGACGCGGGCATTGGTAGTCCGGCTGACGCAGCATTTGCGATGGAATTAGGTGCAGAAGGCGTGTTGTTAAATACAGCTGTTTCCGGGGCAAAAGATCCTGTGAAAATGGCAGAAGCAATGAAGCTTAGTATTCAGGCAGGAAGATTAGGGTTTGAAGCAGGACGTATTGCACGTAAGCGCTGCGGGGCCGCAAGTAGCCCGTTAGAAGGAATGAGTATCCTTGAATAGCCGGTATTCTCGTCAAGTGTTGTTCTCTCCAATTGGGGAAGAGGGACAGAACAAAATAAGAGAAAAACATGTACTTATAATCGGCGTGGGAGCGCTTGGTAGTGCAAATGCAGAGATGCTCGTTCGCGCTGGAGTTGGCAAAGTGACGATTGTTGATCGTGATTACATTGATTGGAGTAATCTGCAGCGCCAACAGTTATACTGCGAGGAAGATGTAGAAAATCATTTACCAAAAGCAGTGGCAGCTAAGCGGCGCTTACAAGCCATTAATAGCGATGTAGTTGTAGAAACTTATGTGCAAGATGTAACAGCAGAAGAACTAGAAGAACTTGTTACAGGTGTAAATCTCATCATCGATGCAACAGATAACTTTGAGACACGGTTTATTGTAAATGATATATCGCAAAAGCATTCTATTCCATGGATTTACGGAGCTTGTGTTGGGAGTTACGGTCTTTCTTATACGATTTTACCAGGAAAGACGCCGTGCCTATCTTGTTTATTGCAGTCGATCCCGCTTGGGGGAGTGACATGTGATACAGCGGGGATTATTTCGCCTGCTGTATCTATTGTTGTCTCACATCAAGTTGCGGAAGCATTAAAGGTTTTAGTAGAAGATTACGAGGCACTTCGTGAGGGGCTTGTGTCATTTGATGTGTGGAAAAATGAATATTCATGCATGAATGTACAAAAGTTGCGAAACAAGCACTGCTTATCGTGCGGAGAAGAAGCCGTTTATCCGTATTTAAGCAAGGAGAATACTTCCAGGGCGGCTGTTTTATGCGGTAGAAATACAGTACAAATTCGTCCGCCGCATAAAGAGCAGATTCATTTGTCTATGTATAAAAATCTGCTGCAAAACCGTGTAACGGATTTAACAGTGAATCCGTATTTATTATCGTTTTCTGTTGAGAATAAACGGTTAGTAGCATTTCAAGACGGCCGTGTGCTTGTGCATGGGACAAAGGATATAGCGGAAGCAAAAACGATTTATCATCGTTACTTTGGTTAAAAAGGGTGAGTGAAATGAGAGTGAATAAAGCATTAACGATTGCTGGCTCTGATAGCGGCGGCGGTGCGGGGATTCAAGCAGATTTAAAAACATTTCAAGAGCTCGGTGTGTACGGAATGACAGCTATTACAACGATTACGGCCCAAAATACGCTTGGTGTACAAGGGGTGTATCCTGTTCCTGTAGAAGGAATTGAAAAGCAGTTACATTCTATCGGTACGGATTTAACGCCAGATGCAGTGAAACTTGGGATGTTATTTAGTAGTGAGATTATTAAAATCGTAGCTGAAAATATTAAATCATTTTCATGGAATAATATTGTACTAGACCCTGTTATGATCGCAAAAGGCGGAGCATCGTTATTACAACAAGAAGCTGTAGCAGCATTACAAGAACATTTATTGCCGCTTGCAACGGTAATTACGCCAAATGTTCCTGAAGCAGAAGTATTAACAGGAATGAAGATTCATACGATTGAAGACAGTAAAGAAGCTGCGAAAAGATTGCATGATTTAGGTGCGAAGTTTGTCGTGATGAAAGGCGGACATGCAGCGTATCAAGGGAATGAAGTAATTGATTTATTGTTTGATGGAAATGAGTTTATGGAGTATAGAAGTAAACGGATTGCGTCGATACAAACACACGGAAGCGGTTGTACGTTTGCCGCAGCTGTAACAGCAGGACTCGCGAAAGGTTGCGAAACTGTAGATGCAGTTCGTGAAGCGAAGAACTTTATTAGTATAGCAATTGAAGATGAGCTGAACATAGGCAGCGGTCACGGACCAACGAACCATTTTGCGTATGGACGTAGAAATATACGTGCATAAATATATATATTTTTAGAAAAGCCAATTAAAAAAATTGGCTTTTTTCATGTTTACTTTTTCCAAAATTAGGAGTAATATATCAGCCAGAATCTATTTTTAAGAACGCTTAATCCAGACTTTGGAGCGGGGGAACCAACTTTGTGCATTGTCACTTGGGGTGAATCCTTTTTCGAAGGTAGGGCTACTCTCAAAGCCCGAATCCGACAGCTAACTTCGTAAGCGTGTTGAGAGAGGATGGTGCAAGTGAATACATCAATTCATCGATCCGACTAGCATAAGAGAATTTTAATCTATACTGAAAAATTCTTTTATGTGAAGGAGGATCTAGTGCATGGATAAGGAAAAAGAGTACACGCTCATTTGTGTAGGAGAAGCTGCGAAAGTAAAGAGTTTAAAGGATTTAGCACCGTTTCAAAGTGAAATGGTCATTTTTGCAGCAAGTGAGCATGTGGTAAGTGAAGTGAAAGCATGTGGGTTTCAACAAGCATATTGTTGTCCGGATGATCCGAGCATGATTGTGAACATATGCAAAGGAATTAACAAAGCGATTTTACTAGGAGATGAATTGTCTACAATTAGCTTCTTCGCTGAACGTATTCGCTCTTCTTTTACCGCGCCTATTACAGTTGTCACGCGAAATAAACAATATCCAAAGCACCTCTATGAAACGATTGGAATTAAATTAGTGGTGTTTACAACTTGTGATAATATTTCGTTTTTGACTTTAGAGTAGGGGCGGAGGAATCGGATATGAAAGAAACGATGAAAGTATTACTTTGCCGCGAGTTAGCAAAGCGCTGGGCACTATCGTTAGAACGAGTACATGAATTAGCAGAACATGATCCATTCTTTCCGAAGCCATATGTGATTCTTCCGCCAGAAGATATCCGTTTATATTTAGAACAAGATATTATCGAATATGAGAAGCAGCATGCAGAATTGGTGCAAGTATATATTCGAGGTCGTAACTTACGGTCTTTTTTATAGTTTAGAAGGTTATTTATCAATATGAATTGAAAAACTAGCATGAAAACCTCTTTTTTAGATGGGCGAGAGGCTCTGGCCGTGCATAGAAGCGGTCAGGGCCTTTTGTGCCACGCGCGAAGTATAAAACAGAGGGAGCAAGCAAAGTAGCGGGTCCTATTGAATTCAGCGTGGCAGTGATGTGCATGTTGAAAAAAAGGTATAAAACTGCATTTTTTAGAGAGAGGTCCTGGCCGTGCATAGAAGCGGTCAGGGCCTTTTTTTGCCACGTGCGAGGTTTCAAACAAAGGGAGGAAAACGGGTCCTGTTGTATTTGATTTATTGAGATAATCTTCTTTTTTCACTTGTAAAAGAACGTATACATAATGAAAAAGGAAGAAAATCAAAGAAAAAAGATGATAAAGATGTATTTATCCTCAATGTAAGCGTTTAAAAGGTCTTATATTTTTATATTTTCGTTATTTTACCTCTTTACAAGCGAAATGTAGAGGAGTATATTTACATTCATAAATTGTTCATAAAATTTCCAAAAAACAACCTGATATCGCTGAGTCCAGAAATGGAGCGGGGGAACCAATTTTGTGCATTGTCACTTGGGGTGAATCTTTCATGATGAAAGTAGGGCTACTCTTTAGGCCCGAATCCGACAGCTAACCTCGTAAGCGTTTGGAGAGGAGGTTTACTTTTGTGTTGTTCATTTTCGAACACTGAGTAGATCCTCAGTGTTCTTTTTTATGCTTTCGATGGTAAAATTTTACATTTAGTGAGGGATGAAGAATGTTAGATATCGCTATGATAGGAATTTTAATTGTGTTAGTTGGATCAATGATTGGTCTTGCAAGATGGTCGGATCATGTTGTGAAGGAAGGGAAGAAGCAATGACTATTGCAGTATCAATTATTGTTGCTTTACTTACTGTGTACTTAGTTTATGCGCTATTAAATCCAGAAAAGTTTTAATTAGGGGGAAAGGTTTATTATGATTTGGATTGCCGTTTTGGTCACAATGTTATTATTTGTTCTTGTTGCAAAGCCAACCGGGATTTATTTAGAGAAGGCGTTTCAAGGAAATAGCAAATTGGATAGAGTGTTCGGACCTTTTGAAAATATTATTTTAAAAATTTCCGGTGTGAAACCTTATAACCAGAGTTGGAAGCAATACGCATTATCATTAGTTGCGCTTAATGGATTTATGATTGTTGTTGTTTATTTCATACTTCGCCTGCAAGGTGTATTGCCATTAAATCCAGCTCATGTTGAGGGGATGGAACCTACACTGGCTTTTAATACAGCGATTAGTTTTATGGCAGATACAAATTTACAGCATTACAGCGGTGAAAATGGTGTTTCGTACTTATCACAATTAATCGGAATTACGTTTTTAATGTTTACAGCACCAGCAACAACATTAGCGATTGTAATGGCTTTTATAAGAGGTTTAGCAGGGAGAGAACTTGGAAATTTCTTCGTAGATTTTACACGTGCTTTAACGAGAGTTTTTCTCCCAATTGCATTTATAGCAGCATTGATCTTCGTTGCACTTGGTGTACCGCAAACGTTAGAAGGAGCAGTTACAGCTCATACAATTGAAGGTGTGAAACAAAGTATATTACGTGGTCCGGTTGCTTCTTTCGTTTCTATTAAGGAATTAGGGAACAACGGCGGAGGATTTTTCGGGGCAAACTCAACGCATCCATTTGAAAACCCAGGTCAAATCAGTAACATTTTACAAATGATGCTTATGATGCTGTTACCAACAGCTTTACCATTCACATACGGAAGAATGGTAGGGAATAAAAAACAAGGACGCGTTCTTTTCGTTTCTTTATTCATCGTATTTTTAATGGGGTTTACAACAATTGTAACGTCAGAGTTACATGGAAACCCAGCGTTAAATGAAATGGGAATGCAGCATACTCAAGGCAGCGTAGAAGGAAAAGAAGTCCGCTTTGGAACCGTATTTTCTTCACTATACGCAACAGTAACAACTGCAGCGGAAACAGGTGCTGTTGATACAATGCATGATACGTTGACACCAATCGGAGGACTCGTACCACTTGTAAATATGATGTTAAATACAGTATACGGCGGGGTCGGTGCAGGATTTATCAATATTATTATGTACGCAATCATCGCGGTCTTTATATCGGGATTAATGGTGGGACGTACACCAGAATTTTTAGGGAAGAAGATTGAAGGAAAGGAAATGAAATTAATTGCGGTAACAATACTATTTCATCCTTTACTGATTTTAGGATTTTCAGCATTAGCTCTTTCAACTCATCTCGGAACAGATGCTATTTCAAACTCCGGTTTTCATGGTTTGACACAAGTTGTATATGAATATACTTCTTCGGCAGCGAATAACGGTTCCGGTTTTGAAGGTTTGGCAGACAATACGGCGTTTTGGAATATTACAACTGGTATCGTGATGTTCTCAGGGCGTTACTTTAGCTTAATTACAATGCTCGCTGTAGCGGCTTCATTAAAAGAGAAAACGGTAGTACCAGAAACAATCGGAACATTCCGAACAGATAACGGTTTATTTGGCGGTATTTTCATTGGAACAATTGTAATTGTAGGGGCATTAACGTTCTTCCCAATGTTAGTGTTAGGACCAATTGCAGAATTTCTTACATTGAAGTAATGGAGGGTACATGATGAAACCTGTAGTGGTAAAAGATAAACAACCGAATCAATCGATTGTATCACCAAAAACGGAAGTCGAAAATGAAGTAAGACAAGCAAAAACGATGGATCGTGACATTATTACAAATGCGATAAAAGAATCTTTTGCAAAATTGAATCCGCGAGTGATGGTGAAAAATCCGATTATGTTCGTGGTGGAAATAGGGTTTTTCCTAACATTAATTTTATCATTTTTACCTAATGGATCTAGTAGTATCCCAGGGTGGTTCAATATAACGGTTTCTCTTATTCTATTATTCACTGTTTTGTTTGCTAATTTTGCAGAAGCATTAGCAGAAGGACGTGGGAAAGCACAAGCTGATTCTTTAAAGCAGTCGAAAAAAGATGTATTCGCAAATGTAATAAAAGAAAATGGAAGTGTTGCTAGAGTTTCAGCAACTGAACTGAAAAAAGGCGATGTTGTTATTGTAAAACAAGGTGAAATGATCCCTAGTGACGGAGAAGTCATTCGCGGGTTAGCGTCTGTCGATGAATCAGCCATAACTGGTGAATCTGCACCAGTTATGAAAGAAGCTGGCGGTGATTTTTGCTCCGTTACCGGCGGTACAATGGTAGTAAGTGATGAAATTACAATTCGAATTACGAGTAATCCTGGTGAATCTTTCTTAGATAAAATGATTTCTTTAGTAGAAGGGGCATCTCGTCAAAAAACACCAAATGAAATCGCTCTTAATACGGTCTTAATGAGTTTAACACTTATTTTCTTAATCGTTGTTGTGACATTACCACTCTTTACGAATTATCTTGGTTTTCAAATTGATACAGCTATACTCGTTGCACTTCTTGTTTGTTTAATTCCAACAACAATTGGTGGGCTATTATCGGCAATCGGGATTGCCGGTATGGACCGTGTAACGAAGTTTAACGTGTTAGCGATGAGCGGTAAAGCAGTGGAAGCAGCTGGTGATATTAACACAATTATTTTAGATAAAACAGGTACAATTACATTCGGTAATCGCATGGCACATACGCTTTTACCAGTAGGAAATGAAACAATTGAGCAAGTAGCAAAATGGGCGGCGCTTAGCTCCGTGTTAGATGAGACGCCAGAAGGACGTTCGGTTATTGAATACGTACAATCAAAAGCACTCTCTTATAACGGTACACTTGCTGAGCAAGGTGAGTTTGTTCCATTTAAAGCTGAGACACGTATGAGCGGTGTGGACTTAACGGATGGTGTAAAAGTACGAAAAGGTGCGGTTGGTGCTGTGATTGAATGGGTACAATCGCAAGGCGGTATGGTTCCGAAAGATTTAAATCAAAAATCCGATTTAATTGCAAAAGAAGGCGGTACACCGCTTGCAGTTGCAGCAAATGATCGTATTTACGGATTAATTTATTTAAAAGATACTGTAAAACCAGGTATGCGCGAACGATTTGAACAGCTTCGTCAAATGGGGATTAAAACAGTAATGTGTACAGGTGATAACCCGCTTACTGCCGCAACCATTGCGAAAGAAGCTGGTGTAGATGAATTTGTTGCAGAATGTAAACCAGAAGATAAAATTGCGGTTATTAAAGCAGAGCAAGACAAAGGAAAGCTTGTTGCGATGACAGGTGATGGTACAAATGATGCACCAGCTTTAGCACAGGCCGATGTTGGTCTAGCGATGAATAGTGGTACAGCAGCAGCGAAAGAAGCAGCAAATATGATTGACTTAGATTCAAACCCAACGAAAATTATTGAGGTTGTAGGGATTGGTAAGCAGCTATTAATGACGCGCGGTGCGCTAACAACATTTAGTATCGCAAATGATATTGCGAAATACTTTGCAATTATCCCAGCGATGTTTACATTGGCAATTCCGCAAATGGAAGCTCTGAACGTTATGAAATTGCATTCACCATTGTCAGCGATTTTATCAGCGCTTATCTTCAATGCAATTATTATCCCGATGCTTATTCCTCTAGCAATGAGAGGGATTGCTTATAAACCGATGAGTTCTAATGCATTATTAGGACGTAACCTATTCATTTATGGACTTGGCGGAGTAATTGTTCCGTTCGTCGGTATTAAGCTGATTGACATGTTTGTAGGATTGTTCATTTAAAGAAAAGGGGAAATGAAAATGTTTGAAAAACAAAAGATACTTTCACCTGTCATTCGTATCACCTTTACATTTCTTGTTATATGCGGGCTCATCTATCCACTGCTAGTTACAGGAATTGCGCAAGCGGTTATGAAAGATAACGCAGACGGAAGTCTAATATATAATGAAAAAAATGAAGTCATTGGATCGAAATTAATTGGTCAAAATTTTACAGACCCACGTTATTTTCATGGACGTGTCTCTAGTATAGAATATAAAGCAGAAGCATCTGGCTCTAACAACTATGCACCGTCTAATCCAGATTTAGTAAAACGTGTAGAAGAGAGTGTGGAAAATTGGAAGAAGGAAAATCCAGCAGTTCCTGTTACGGAAGTTCCAATGGATTTAGTAACGAATTCAGGTTCAGGCTTAGATCCAGACATTAGTCCACAAGCGGCTTACGTACAAGTAGATCGTATCTCTAAAATAACGAATATTCCGAAAGAAAAAATTAATAAGCTGATTGAATCGCAAACAGAAGGGCAAGCACTTGGATTGTTTGGAGAAGATCGCGTCAACGTGTTGAAGTTAAATGTAGAATTACAAAAAATGATGAAATGATAACGATGCTACCTCAATCGCTTAGATTGAGGTAGCATTGTTTGGTCGGAAAGGGTGCATGTTGATGTATGCAGATGACTATAAGCCAACGT
Source organism: Bacillus sp. JJ864 (assembly GCF_036963045.1). Taxonomy (NCBI): domain Bacteria; kingdom Bacillati; phylum Bacillota; class Bacilli; order Caryophanales; family Bacillaceae; genus Bacillus; species Bacillus sp. JJ864. Next base: position 20,652 of record NZ_JBALLY010000091.1, read on the forward strand.
TTCAAAGGCGAACGCCAGAAGAATATTTAGAATATATTCGTCAACAAAATCGGGGGAAATTAAAGCTTTATGTCGGAGCAGCTCCTGGAGTCGGAAAAAGTTATAAAATGCTTTTTGATGCTAGAGAGATGCGAAAAGAAGGCATTGATGTTGTAATTGGTCTTATTGAAACGCACGGCCGAAAAGAAACAGAAGAGGCGATTGCTGAGTTAGAAGCGGTTCCGTTAAGAGAGATTCATTACAAAGGGAAAGTGTTTCCAGAACTCAATGTCGAAGCAATTATAAAACGGGCACCGCAAGTTGTGATTGTAGATGAGTTAGCCCACACGAATATCCCTAGTTCGAAACATAAAAAACGTTATCAAGATGTCGAAGAATTATTGGATGCTGGCATTGATGTTTTGTCTGCATTTAATATTCAACATTTGGAAAGTGTTCACGATATCGTCGAGCAAATTACAGGGGTCAAAGTAAGAGAGCGCGTTCCTGACTTCATTTTACAAAAAGCAAATGAAATTCAGCTTGTTGATGTAACGCCAGAAGTACTTCGAAAACGATTGATGGACGGAAAGATATATAAGGAAGAAAAAATTCAACGGAGCTTAAATCACTTTTTTACGCTAAATAATTTAGGAGCACTCCGCGAATTATCACTTCGAGAAGTTGCAGATGATATGGACGAGAAAATTAGTCAATTTACTGAGGAACCAATTGGAGTGAAGGAAAAAATTCTAGTTTGCGTGCAGTATAGTTCTACGGCAGAAAAGCTCATTCGCCGCGGCTGGCGCATGGCAAACCGTTTAAATGCAGAATTATATGTACTAAATGTAGAAAGAGAAACGATTGAATCTATATCAGAAGCAAAAAAACAAGTTATTGAAGAATGGAAAGCGTTAACGAATCAATTTGATGCAACCTTTTTATTAGAAGAAGCAAAAGGTAGTAAACCGGCAGATGTCATTATTAAGGTGGCAAAAGAGCGACAAGTTACGCAAATTTTACTTGGACAATCAGCAAGAACGAGATGGGAAGAAATTCGAAAAGGTTCCATTGTAAATGAAATTATGAGACTGACGAAGAACATTGATATTCATATTGTGGCGGATCAACGGGGGTAGGGAAAGAGAATCTCTAAAAGCGGTTTTTTAGAGATTCTTTTTTATATCTACTAAATTCTAGATTTCTTCTTTTCTTGTATGAAAATGAATGAAATTCTTCATCGCATATAAGAGAAACAATAGAAAAACTATGGATCCCGAAAAGAAAATCCAAAAGTAATTTTGATCAAATAATAGAAAACTGCCAAGGAGTGGACCTACTCCCATTCCGAAGTAGCGAATAAAGTTATAGATGCCAATAGCAGTTGCACGTTCAGTCACAAATTCTTCTGTTAATAAAGTTGTATGAGTTGGCATTGATAATCCCATGCTGAATCCGTATAAAGAAATGACGATAATAAGGATAGGGACATTCATGCTATAGGTGATAGAAAATAATAAGATACATGCAATATGAAAGAAACTTGTAAAGAGTAAAGCCTGTTTTGTCTGGATTTTCTTTTGTAACATTTTATAACAATAACTACCTAACATCATACATAATGACATGGGAACAAAGAATAGCCCAATTGTATGTGGATGAAGATGAAATAAAGTTTTTAACATGGATGGTAAAAAGACAAGGAAGCAAAAATAAAGATAAAATTGCATAAAACCAATTATGACAATGGTAAAACCAATCTTACTTTGTAAAACGCGAAAGTAATGTTTTGTTGCTTGCTGTTTTATAGAAGAAACTGGTTTTGTTTCTGGAAGTAACACAATGTTTATAAGTAATAAAATGATACTAATCGCTGCTAAAAAGAGAAAGATAGAAACGTGACCATTTCGATTTCCTAAATAGCCCCCCAATAAAGGACCAATAGCAGGTGCCAGCGCTAAAAGCGTCTGGTACATACTCATTGCTTTTCCGCGCTCATTTCCTTCATATAAATCTCCAATTATGGTAGCTGAAACAACTGGGATAGCTGCTGTTCCAAAAGCTTGAATGGCTCTGAAAATAAGAAATATATAAATGTTTGGTGAAAATACACAACCTATTGAGCCGATGAAACTCAGCAATAGACCTAGAATGATAATGGATTTCCTTCCTTTTGTATCAATAAGTGGACCGTATACAATTTGCATAATCGCAAGTACAAAAGTAAAAACGGAAACAGTAAGATTGACCAAATATAATGATGTATGAAATGACCCCTGAATCATTGGTAAGATAGGAGTATACATATTTTGAGATAGAGAGCCTAATAAAGCGCTAATACAAATGACATAGAAAATAGGTGTTCGGTTTGTTGTAGTTGTCATAAATAATCTTCCTTTTAGTTTCCTTGGAAACTAAAGTAATTTTAACATGATTTTCTATTTTGTAAATAGATAGTGTGAATTCTATTTTTAATGTGGCATACTATAAAGTATAATTGTTTCTAAGGAAACGTAAATTGTGTTTGGAGGGAAACAAAGTGAACCGGACAGTGCAACAAAAAGAAATATTAGTCGATATGCAAGCACTTATTCATAAGAAAGAAGAGTACATGAAAGAAGTACATGAACAGTTTTTTAGTGAAATTGGGATAAGTGATATCTCATTATCAGAATTACATGTGATTGCTTGTATAGGGCAACAAGGTTTGATGAATGTAACAGCAATTACTGAAAGTATGGGAATGACAAAAGGGGCCATCTCTAAAATTTGTACAAAATTATTTAATAAGAATTTTGTTGAAAAGATGAAAATGTTGAACAACCAAAAAGAAATATTTTTCCGTTTAACAGACAAAGGAAGAGAAATATATCATGCTCATGAAGCGTTACATAATGAAGCGGAAGAAGAGTGGTTATCACTTTTAGATAAATATACAAAAGAAGAGTTGGAGGTTATTCACCAATTCATAGCGGATGTAACGATGCATATAGGAACGAAGAGGAAATAAAGAAATATTTCGTTTCAGTCAAGTCGTCTGAATATGGTTTCTCAACAGTTTTATATATAATAGAAAGAGATAGTTAACAACATGAATTATTACATATAAGTTAAAAAACAACATAAAAACCCCTTTCTTTTTAGGGGGCGAGAGCATCTGGCCGTGCATAGAAGCGGTCAGGGCCTTTTCCTGCCACATGCGAGGTTTCAAACAAAGAGAGAAAGCAAGTGGCGGTCATGTTGTATTCTGTATAGCAGTGACTTATATGTTGAAAAATGAAAATCGATTTATATAAAACGAGGAGAGAGAGCCATGCTTGAAAATACGGGTTTAGTATTAGAAGGCGGCGGTATGCGCGGCGTATATACAGCTGGTGTATTAGAATATTTTATGGAGAACGATTTGCATTTTCCATATGTGGTTGGTGTATCAGCGGGTGCGTGTAATGCAGCGTCGTATCTTTCAAGACAAAAAGAAAGAAATAAAACAGTAAACATTGAATATGTGACACATCCAAGATATTTATCGTATAAAAACTTTTGGAAAAAGCGTCAGCTCTTTGATATGGATTTTATTTTTCGTGAAATCCCGATGCAGCATGTACCATTTGATTTTGAAACGTATTTCAATACGGAGCAGCAATTTCTTGTCGGAACAACGGATTGTGAAACTGGACAACCTGTCTATTTTGAAAAAGGCCGTTCACAAGAAGAGGCATTAACAGTATTACAGGCATCGAGTTCATTGCCTTTTGTCGCACCTGTTGTAGAATTTGACGGGAAAAAGTTATTGGATGGCGGCATTTCAGATCCGATTCCTGTTCGAAAAGCACAGGAAGACGGTTACCGAAAATCCGTTGTTATTTTGACAAGGAATAAAGGCTATATGAAGAAAAAATCAAGATTAGGATGGGTTGCAGGGAAAGTATATAAAAATTATCCTAATCTAGTAAAGACAATGCTAACTCGTTACGAAGTGTATAATGAGACTCTTCATTATATTGAGAAAGAAGAAGCGACTGGAAATATATTTGTGATTCGGCCGACAGAGCAATTACAAGTGGATCGTATGGAGAAGAATCCAGATAAATTACAACGTTTATATGAACAAGGATTTCGAGATGCTGAGAAAATGTATGATGGTTTGGTGCAATTTCTAAGTAAGTAAAAAGGTGACTCAAAGTAATATGAGTCACCTTTTTTTAATGCGGTAAGAATACTAACTGATAAGCAAATAAAATACCAAACAAGTATACAAGCGGATGAACGGCACGGAATTGTCCTTTTGCCACTTTCATCAGCGGGTATGAAATGAAGCCAAGCGCAATACCTGTTGCAATGCTTGATGTAAGCGGCATGCTTAAAATGACTAAAAATGCTGGAAAAGCTTCATCAAATACATCCCAATTAATGTGACGAACTGCGCCCATCATCAAGCTACCAACAATAATTAATGATGGAGCTGTAATAGCTGAAACGCCAGATACTGCACCGACAAGTGGTCCGAAGAATGCAGTTACTGCAAATAATGCCGCAACAGTTAATGTTGTTAGGCCTGTACGACCACCAGCCGCAACACCAGCCGCAGATTCAATATAAGCAGTTGTTGGTGTTGTCCCAAACATAGAACCAATCGTTGCTGAAATAGAATCGGAAAGAAGAGCACGTCCGGAATTTGGAAGCTTGCCATCTTTCATAAGGCCGCCTTGCTGTGCAACGCCAAGTAGTGTGCCTGTTGTATCGAATAGTGTTACAAGGAAGAGCGAGAAGACAACGCCATATAATCCGTAGTGAATGACATCAGACACTGCTGTAATTGGATTAGAAACAATTACGCCTTCTGGTAAACCTGGCAGAGAGGTAACTCCGTTTGAAAACGTTAATTGTCCAGTAAAGTAAGCGATAACTCCTGTTAATAACATACCGATAAATAATGCACCGTTCACGTTTAAAGACATCAGTACTAACGTAATCCCAAGTCCAGCTAATGCAAGTAAAACAGACGGAGAGTGAAGATCTCCAAGTCCAACTAAATTTGAAGGATGTTTCGTAACGATGCCTGTTAGACGCAAGCCGATAAATGCGATAAATAAACCGATACCAGCTGTAATGGCATGTTTTAAGTTTTCAGGAATAGCTTCCATTAATTTTGTACGGAAAGAAGTTAATGATAGCAAAATTAAAATCATACCTGCTACGAATACAGCAGAGAAAGCAATTGCAAATGTCATGCCTTCATGAGTTTTGACAACTGAGTAAGCAAAGTAAGCATTTAATCCCATACCCGGTGCAATTGCAATTGGTAAATTTGCAAAGAATGCCATACATAATGTTCCGACAACAGCAGCGATGATTGTTGCTGTAAATGCTTGTTCAAATGGAACACCTGCATCACCAAGGATAACTGGGTTTACGACGATAATGTATGCCATTGTTAAGAAGGTAATAATACCAGCCATAATTTCAGTTTTAATAGAAGTTTGATGTTTTGAAAGGTTAAACATAAAAACATCCTTTCTTTTTACGAATAATTGTCACAACAGTTATATATAATATTCGTTATTTTGTTTTTTGGCAAGAGTTTTAGAGAAATAAATTCATTTTTTCGGTTTTCTATGGCTAAATTTCGAATGTTAAACGTGTTTTCTATGTATATATTTCGTTTTTTGTAAGAATTAAGTATATTTTTTGATTTCGTACATCATAAGAAAGACATATGATAAGGAGGTTTTATAGTATGACACAACAAGAACAACCGAAGAAAACACTGCCCCCTCAGCATCAAGAGAAACAGCCGGGAATTGAAAAAATCATGAATCCACGCCCTAAATGTATAGATGAGAAGTATGTAGGAAGCGGGAAGCTTCAAGAGAAGTCCGCACTGATTACGGGAGGAGACAGCGGAATTGGGAGAGCAGTAGCGATTGCTTTTGCAAAAGAGGGAGCCAATATAGCCATTGCGTATTTAGATGAACATGAAGATGCAGAGGAAACGAAGCGTTGGGTCGAACAGCAAGGTGTAAAGTGTTTTTTATTTCCGGGAGATGTAAGTGATGAACAGCATTGCCAGCAAGTTGTAGCAGAGGCTGCAACGCAATTGGGAGGTTTAAATATTGTTGTGAATAATGCCGCGCAGCAATATCCGCAGCAAGGCTTAGAATTTATTACAGCAGAGCAGCTGGAAAAGACGTTTCGGATTAATATCTTCTCGTATTTTTATATAACAAAAGCTGCACTTGCTCATTTAAAACAAGGTGATGTCATTGTGAACACTACTTCCATTACGGCGTATGAAGGAAATGAGCAGCTCATTGATTATTCGGCAACAAAAGGAGCGATTGTTTCCTTCACACGTTCATTGGCAAAATCTTTAGTTCCAAAAGGTATTCGTGTTAACGGCGTTGCCCCAGGTCCCATTTGGACACCGCTTATCCCATCAAGTTTCGATGAGAAAAAAGTATCTGAATTTGGCAGTAATGTCCCGATGAAACGGCCGGGACAACCGTATGAATTAGCACCGGCGTATGTATATTTAGCCTCAAATGATTCTACTTATGTTTCTGGACAAATCCTTCACGTTAACGGGGGCGTGATTGTTAACGGTTAGGACTACTCTCGTGACGAACGGTGTCGAAGGATCCTTAAATTGTGTCGAACCGGCGATATATCACAAATATCGCCGATAAATGTACTATTTCCGCCGATATATTGTAAAAAGCGCCGATATTTTCTGGGCGCGTAAAATCGAGGCTGACCTTTAAGGTCAGCTCTCATTCATAAGAATTGAATTTATAGTAAAAACTAAATGAACCATAGTATTTTCATGGTGAGATTTTGAGGGGAACGTGGAGGTGACATTGATGAAAAAAGCATGTTCACTTGCATTAATATTTCTTTTCTTTTTTTTATATGTACCAATTACATTTGCTGAAAAGGCAGATCATTTATTGCTTATAAATTTAACAACAAATCAATTATCTTTTTTTGAAAATGGAAACTATATACGAACTTTTCCTATTACTACTGGCAAGAAAATTACACCTACACCAGAAGGAACGTTTTGCATTATTAATAAATATAAAAATAAAGAATATCATCGAAAAAATATTCCGGGCGGTGCACCGAATAATCCACTCGGTACTAGGTGGATGGGCTTAAATAAAAATGAATATGCCATTCATGGGACAAATCGTGAATGGACGATTGGCAGGCGTGAGTCGAACGGATGTATTCGTATGTATGATCGAGATATTCAATGGTTGTATGAGCGAATTCCATTACAAACGAAGGTAATTATTACTCATTTTCATACATCTCCTGAATATGCGGCGCATCAATTTGGATACCGAGTTGTTAGCTGGAGCGGACGTATATTAGAGGAAGAACAGATCGGGAAGATTACAACGATCGATCAAACGAAAATATATTGGCAAGAACCGAATGGACAATTTACAGAAATTCTAACCGTATTACCGAATGAGGTATATCCGGTGTATTCGCAAGGAAAGAATGGACTATATTATATAGGAAATAATTTGTATATTATGGATGAAAAAGAAATGACGGTAAAGTATGAGCAACTTCCTTACTCGATATTAAGTAATATCTATAAACGAAAATACGAGGTAAAGTAAAGGATACTGTTTGGAAATGGTATCCTTTTTCATATCGCATTGGAGTTCCTCTTTGAATAGAATGATGTAAAGGCGAGGGGGAAGATGCGGTGGAGAAGGAAGACGGTAAATTTGCATTTAAAATTTTTTTAATTACATTGTGTTTATTTGCTATCTATTTGTTCATTTCATTTATCTTTTCTATGTACATTCCGTATGTAGACTTATTGATATTAGTGGGATTTGTATGGGCATTTGTTGAAGCGAGGGAGTGTGAAGATAGTATATATCGCTGGGTTACATTAGGTGGAACAGCTTTTATTCTTATTGTATATGTTGCAATGATGCATGATGCTTGGAAGCAAGTGTAAGAGCGTACAATTAATCGTACGCTCTTACATCTTCAAGTGCCGGGAGGGAAGAGATTGCCCCGTAATTTGTACAAGTAAGTGCTCCAACTTTGTTTGCAAATGAAAGCCCATCTCATGTATTGTGAGATGGGCTGGTGTTTAGTATTTTGGCTGAAAGGTATGGCAACATGTTTCTACACTTATGGTTGCCGAACTTTCTATCATTTGTCCAGATAAAATTGTATCTGTATATGACTCGTCTTCTGAGTGTGTAGACTCTTGAGAGTCAGGTTGTACGAAGATGGCAGTTGCTTGACAAAAGTTACCTTGTCCCCAATATGAGCAGTTAGAGACAGAGCATCGTACTTCTGGCATAGAATCCCCCTCCTTATACAAGTAGTGTGAGGTTTTTAGGCACACTTCATGTATACAGGGAGTTTCCTTTTCTTGTTACTTTTTAGTTTGTGTAAACCACTTTTTAAAGTTTTCTTTCGGTTGTTCTCCCGTAATGCGGCTTACTTCTTTACCATCTTTAAAGTGAATAATCGTTGGTGTACCTGTAATTTTAAATTCATCCCACACCGCATTTGGTTCGTTTTCTAAGTCGACGACTTTCATATCAACTTTCATATCTTTTGCCATTGGAACAATAATTGGTGATACTTTGTGGCAGTGACTACAGCTTGTTTGGTAGAAGTATATCGTTTGATCTTTCTTTTCTTGGATATTTTTTCGAAGATCATCTAAAGAAATTTTATTTGTGTAGTAATCTGTTTTCGTTTCTTCTTTTGTTTCCATGTTTGATACAGCAAAAATAGCGATTAATAAAGCGATGACAATACCGCCAAACAGAAACATTTTCTTCATTATTTCATCTCCTTGTTAGTTTTTAGTAAAAGGAAACTGCAAATTGCAATCATGATAAACGCAATTAGTGCTAAAAATGGAATTGTGACGAAGCCGAACCAATTAATATATTGTCCTGTACATGGAACTCGTCCACATACTGCACCGGCTTCTGAAAAAGCGGTAATCTTTTGAATGGCATAATGGTATAGTGAGATACAAGCGCCGATGCTTGCGATTGGAAAAGAATATGTAGCGATGCGGTAATCTTTGCGGGCTACGGCAATTCCAAGTAGTAACACAAATGGATACATAAAAATACGTTGGTACCAACATAATGTACATGGCTCAAATTTCATAATTTCAGAAAAATATAAGCTTCCGAGTGTAGCAATAAATGAAGTTCCCCAAGCGGTAAATAACAGAGCTTCTTTTCTTTTTTCGCGGTCCATTTTTTATACCTCTCTTATAATAGTTACATACAAAATTATAGTATGAGGAGCAGGGGAAAAGAAAGCAAAACATTCGACATAATAAAAGTTTTTTGCGCTGAAAACTCGGAAATAAAAAAACAAGGTGAAATACACCTTGTTTTTCAGGGAATGTTACTGATTTACAGCTTTCGTAGAATTTATAAAAAAGCCTTGAATCGCTTCTTTATTTTTTTGAGAATGAAGTTCTAATACTGCCCCGGCATGTTTATACGTTTTCGGTTCGTATCCATTCGCAACTGGAATTCGCATCGTTTCCACTTTTTCAATAGGGTGAGCGAGAACGTTACTGCCGAGTGTGAATAGCGTTTGCGTATCCATGCTCGTTTGAATATAAGGGAGAAGGTCATAAACGATCATAGGTAATTGGAAGACGCCGTCTACGGATTCCACTTTTTCGGTAAAGGCTTTTTGCAATGCTTGCAGTACTTCTTGCTGGCGCCCTACACGTCCAAAGTCGCTTTCAGCATCATGACGGAAGCGTGCATATTTTAATAATTCTTTTCCGTGTAATCGTTGCGAGCCAGGTTGTACATGTAATCCCATATCATCGATAATTGTCTGCGATACATTTACAGTAATTCCTTCTGGTGCGATAGTATCTACAATTTTTTCAAATGCAGCAAAATCAACTGTCACGTAATGAGATACATCGATTCCAAAGTTATGTTGGATCGTTTTGCGTAATAATTCAGGACCGCCATAATAGTAGGCGGCATTAATTTTATTATACTTTTTATCGTATGTAGGAATCTCTACGTAGCTATCGCGCATAATAGAAGCAAGTTTGACCGTTTTTTCTTGTTTATTATACTGTGCAATCATAATCGTATCAGCCCTAGCTTGCGTTTCTCCGCGTGAATCGCTGCCGATAAGGAGTACATTCAGTAATCCTTTTTCGTTTTTTGCTCCTTGAAACTTCGGAGCTGTTTCTTTTGGTGATTTTTGACAACCGCTGACCAATAGGGCGATAAGTAAAAGTAAGTAAATGTGTTTTTTCACAACATCACGTCCGTTTGCTTATTGTTCATAATATGTATTATGAACAATAGGCTGGTAAAATATACTAAGACGCTACCCCCATGCATTGGGATAGCGTCTTATCGTAGTAGGAGCTTGGTTCGTTACATATAGGCTTGCTCTGCATATGTTTTCTGCGTAGCATGATCAATATATTGAAACAACAGTTGAAGTTGTTTGTCAATTTCGGATAGATCGTTACTGTATTGATACGCGTGCAAGAAGTGTTCAATTCGTTTGGAAAACAACTGATCTTCTGTTTGTACCATAAGTACAAGCAGTTTCTCCCAATTGCAACAATATGTGTAATAAAGAGCCTTATCGTAGTCGGTGTATGTGTGCATTGTGTGCCTCCTTTAATGAGGAGTTATATATAGTGTGTGACAGAAAGGAGGAAATACACTTGAAAGAATTTGTTAACAAAAGGGGGGATGAGTGAGGCTTGACGTAAAAAAACGAGGGAGATAATCCCTCGTTTTTATTTCGCTAAAATGGAGAATATGTTAAATACATCATGAAAATTTCATTTTATGCTTTTGGCATCGGAGTAGGCGTTGGTTTTGCATAGCCTTCTTTATATTTATTCTCAATGTATTTTCGAATTTCAAGTGGTGATTTTCCTTTTTCTTGTAACCTTGCCGATTCTAATGCAATTTCAAGGCAATTTACACAAGTTGTTGCATGAGAATCCCAAACAACTTGGCCATCTTTTTTGATTTCACGAATGAAACAGTTTTTATTGCTTTTATGTCCTACGCTCTCACCGCATCCACAGTAGCATGGAATCCATTGAAGCAATTCGGCATGTTGTCCTGCCACAGCGTAAATCTTTTTAATTTGCGCATCTTGTTCAGATAAGAAAGAAGGAAGTGTGTCGATTCCTTTTGTTGTTTCGGCAATATCTCTTTGCTTTTCTGTATGATGATTATGTGATGAGCTCGTCTCTTTTGCGGGTTGTTTTTGTTCAGTACTGTTGCAACCAATCATTGTAAATGCAAGTATTCCTGTCATACAACATAACAAAAGCGGCTTTTTCATTGGCATTCCTCCTTTAGTTTTCCTCAGTTGTTTCCAGCGAAAATGGACAGGTATATAAACATATATTAAGCGCAGCTTAATTTTAGAAGTAAAAAAGAAGGAGCGAATAAACACTCCTTCCTTATTTTGCTTTTTTCATTTTTAGTTCTGCTTTTAATTTCTTCATTTCTGCTTGCATATCCTCTTTTTTCACATTTAATTTTTCAGCAATTTGTTTTACATTCATACCGTCTTTCTTCATTTTTAAAACGTCATTTAAAGGTGTATTACTTTTTTGTGAAATAATGTTGAGCGCAGCAAGTTGGAATAAAGAGACTTCATAGTCACGCATTGTTTGTTTTACCTGATCTGGAGTCGATTTTTGCATGTCTGCTACTTTTTGAAACAACTTTGCTTTCATCTCTTTACTCATATGTTGTTTATGTAGTTTCTTCTTATCAACGCCGAAGTGCTTAGCAGTCTCTTTCCACGTATGCTTTTGTTTATAGTAGTCTAATACAGTGTTAATATCTTTTCCGCTTAACTTAGCAATGCGCGCTGCTTTCCGAATTTCACGCTTTTGATAGCCTTTTTCTGTTAATGATTTGTATTGTTCTTCAGAAATGAATTTATGGTGCTTTGTTTCTGCTTGTGAGTTATTTGTAGAAGCGTATGCAGTTAGCGATGTTGCTCCGCATAATAATGATACCGCTAACATTCCTGTTACTAGCTTTTTCTTCATGTTTAATCACTCCTATATATAGTTGATTGCTTTTGTTATAGCTTATCCAAAAAGTATGACAAAACTATGAACAAATTATGTTTTAAATAGGTACAAATTGAAAAAACAACGTCAAAAACCCTTTCTTTTTAGGGAGGACGAGAGCATATGGCCATGCATAGTAGCGGTCAGGGCCATTTTCTGCCACGTGCAAGGATTAAAACAAAGGGAGAAAGCAAGTAGCATTCATGTTTTGCTTGGCATAGCAGCGACTAATATGTTGAAAAATTAAAATGGGTTTATATATAGAAGTAGAGAGTTGTTTCTATATGATAAGAGTTTTAAAATGAAGAAAAAGAGTTCAATGAATGGAGAAGATGCTGCGATGCATGTATTAATTGTAGAGGATAATGAGAGTGTGTGTTCCATGCTTGAAATGTTTTTTATGAAAGAAAACTTTCAAGCAACATTTGTCGCAGATGGTTTAGAAGCATATGCATTGTTTCAAAAGAAAGAATGGGATTTGCTTATTATAGATTGGATGATTCCAGGGATGGATGGTATAAAGCTATGTCAAAAAATAAGAGAAAGCAGTGACGTTCCTATCATTATGTTAACCGCAAAAGATAGTGAAGCGGATCAAGTGCTAGGATTAGAAATCGGGGCAGACGATTATGTTACGAAGCCATTTAGCCCACTTACATTAATCGCACGGATGAAGGCAGCTGTCCGTCGTTTAGCAAAAAAACAGGTGAAAAATGAAACGAGTCATTTTCATATTAATGAAGAAACGAGAGAAGTATTTTTAGACGGTGAGAAAGTGAATAATTTAACGCCAAAAGAATTTGAACTACTCGTCTTTTTTACGAAACATCCGCGCCAAGTATTTCGCAGGGAGCAGCTTTTAGAACGCATTTGGGGCTATCAATTTTACGGAGATGAGCGAACGGTCGATGTACATATTAAACGGCTTCGTAAAAAAATTAGGACGGACTCGCATATATGGATTCAAACTGTGTGGGGCGTTGGTTATAAATTTGATGAAGTGGTAGCTGGCTGTGAAAAGGATTAAATATTTTTATCAGCTGTTGTTTAGTTACATTTTTGTTTTTCTTGTTGCCTTTATTTTATTAAGTGTGATGTTTTTAAGTTTAGCTGAAAATCTTGCTTATGAGACAAAAGTAGAAGAGCTTACTTCTTATGGAAATAAAATTATTGATGAGCTTGAGAAAAAGGAAATGGATGTTCATGTTGTGAAACTAAAACATTTTTCTACTCTATTACGTGCACGTGACACGAAGTTTTTCATCTTTAATGAAAAGGGAGAAATTACGCAATCACCAGTTCATGTAAAGAAAAATCCATTGTTAAGCGAGGAAGAATGGAAGAAAATTCAACATGGTGAAACATTGAAAATAAAACGAGACGTAAATAGATTTGAACAGCCTGTATCCATTGTTGCGATTCCATATATGAAAAATGACGAACTGCAAGGCGGTGTGATGTTAACGGCTCCTATTCGCAGCACACTTGCAATCATTACAGAATTAAATCGTTTTTTATACATTGCAGCAGGCGTTACATTTCTAATTGTACTTGTGGTTAGTATTTTTTTCTCACGCTCTTTAGTAAAACGGGTGCAGCGTCTTCGCGGGGCAACTGCAATGATCGCAAAAGGCCAGTATGATGTATATATTCCTATCGGACAATATGATGAAATTGGTTTGCTCGGAAACGATTTTAACAATATGGCGCAGCAGCTTCATAAAGCACAGAGAGAAATCGAGCGTTTAGAAAAGCGAAAACGTCAATTTATTGCGGATGTTTCCCATGAATTAAAAACACCGCTTACGACAATGAATGGTTTAGTAGAAGGGATGAAGAATGACCTCATTCCAGAGGAGAAAAAGCAGCGCTGCTATGAAATGATGGAACAAGAAACGAAGCGGTTAATTCGCCTCGTTCATGAAACGTTAGACTATGAAAAAATTCTTTCAAATGAAATTACACTTCAAAAAGAAGAAATTGACGTAAAAGAAGTCTTTGAAGTCATTCGTGAACAGTTAGAACTGCAAGCAAAGGAAAAGGGAAATAAGATTGAAATCGATGTCCCCGCTCGTTTATTTGTTTACGCTGACTATGATCGGTTGCTGCAAGTTTTACTGAACATCACAAAAAATAGTCTACAATTTACAGAGAACGGAACGATTCGATTACGAGGAAAAGAAGAAGGACAAACAGTAACGATTGAAATTGCAGATACAGGGATAGGAATGAAGCAAGAAGAAGTCGCTGCCGTGTGGTCGCGCTTTTATAAAGCCGATGCTTCTAGAACGAATAGCTATGGTGAATTTGGATTAGGATTATCAATTGTAAAGGAACTTGTGAAATTGCAGGATGGAACAATTGAGGTAACGAGTGAGCAAGGTAAAGGAACAATGTTTATCATACGTTTTCCGAGATCATGAAAATCGTCTTACATAAAGTAAGGCGATTTTTTGTTGTGTTATATAAAAAGAAAATGGTTTTTCTGTATTAAATATTGATTTATATAAGGAAACAGGATTATAATTGAAATTGATAATCTTTATCAACTAATGACGTATACATATAGATAAAATTGATGAGGGAGAGGAAAAAATGACAACTTATACTTCGATCGCAACTGTTGTGAAAGAAAGAAGATCCATTCGTACATTTACAAAGCAAGCAGTAAAAAAAGAATTGTTAATTGAACTATTAAATGATGCAACGTGGGCGCCAAATCATAAGAACCGCGAGCCGTGGCAATGTAAATTATTTATGGGGGACGGCCGCAAAACATTAGTAGACGCTGTGTTAAGTTCTTTTTCACCAGAGGAAAGAGAAAAGCGCGGAAACATGTTAACAGAACGGTTTATGAATACACCAGTTCAAATCGTTGTTTATATGGATGAAGACCCGCGCCAAGTACAGCGTGATGAAGACTATGCTGCTGTATGTGCATTTATCCAAAACTTCCAGCTGTTAGCTTGGGAACATCGATTAGGAACTGTTTGGAAAACAGGCGGACTCATTTACAATCCTGATTTTATGAAAGGAATCGGTTTAACGAAAGGACACCGAGTTGTTGGTATTTTACATGTCGGATATTTTGATAAAGTACCAGAAGGAAAAGAGCGTACGTCGATTATGGAGAAGTTAGAGATTATTGAGGGATAACAAAGAAGGATGCATGAGCATCCTGAATGAAGTGTTAAAGTACGAAGCAGCAGGGATAAATATACTTGCTGCTTTGGTTTTTTTATTTTAGTTAGAAAGTCTTTATTTTATTTTTTATTGCAAGAGTAACGGTAATATTGCGAGTGTAGAAGCTAAAACTCCTATCACACATAGAAAACAAATTTCTTGTTTACGTTGCTTCAAAACACTAACCACCTTTATATACATTCTCTATCATAAGCTTATTTTATATGTAAATTATATCGGAAAAAGGTTATTTGAACGATTGGAAAAAGTGACATGAACATTACATTTTTGTAATGAAAAATCTCTTGTAGATACTTTCTAAGAGGAGAAGGTTAAAAGGATAGAGTACCCTTATTGATAAGAAATTAAAATTAATAGTTTTGAAAAAGGAGTCGACTACCCATCACTTCATTGCCCGTCACGTGCTTGAAGATGGGACTTCTTTCGGAAATACGTTAAAAAATAATATGTGCAAAAGTAAGTGGAAAACAAACACTATATGGAGGACCATATAGTGTTCGTCTATTGATTAAACTGTTTTTCAACAGTATGAGGATGCATGAGCATCCTTTTTTTGTTATGCAAGTTCTGCTGGAAGAGTGAACGTGCCATCTTCATGTTGATGTAATGTGTAGACATTTGTAATCGCACTCGTAGGGATGACACCGTAAATGTGCGGATATTGTTCACCGTTTGTAGCTAATTCGTACTTTATTTCAGCTCGTACACGTTCGGCATCAATTGCTAACAATACAAGAGAAGATTCTGATGCAAAATGTTTATGGGCAACTTGTAGTGAGTGATGAAGAAATGAACAGTGAATGAAGCCTTCTTCGTGTAAAGAAGGTTCGACAATTATCCCTTTTTCATTTGCACTCTCCCATGCTTGTACGGTCATAACTTTCATGATTGTTTTCATAGTAT
This sequence comes from Bacillus sp. JJ864, assembly GCF_036963045.1. Taxonomy (NCBI): domain Bacteria; kingdom Bacillati; phylum Bacillota; class Bacilli; order Caryophanales; family Bacillaceae; genus Bacillus; species Bacillus sp. JJ864. The sequence goes on from NZ_JBALLY010000091.1 coordinate 36,841, forward strand.
TGTCCCCTTTGTAATAACTATTTTCCTAAAGAAAATTTTACATGTTTTTCAAATGAATCGCATCTAAAAGACAAAATAAATGAAGGTAGTTTCTATAATCTTCATGAAAGCTTGTTCTCCTTCATACACTGTCATAAGGGAATGTGTAAGGAGGGGAAAAGAGATGAGAAGCAGTGAGGATAAAGTATTGCAGTATGCAATTGCGGAAATTACGGAAATTGCGACAGGATTTGGATTAGATTTTTATCCGATGCGTTATGAAATTTGTCCAGCAGATATTATTTATACATTTGGTGCCTACGGGATGCCAACGCGTTTTTCGCATTGGAGTTTTGGAAAACAATTTTATAAGATGAAACTTCACTATGATTTAGGACTGAGTAAAATATATGAGCTCGTCATTAACTCGAATCCGTGCTATGCCTTTTTATTAGATACAAACTCACTCATTCAAAATAAACTGATTGTCGCTCACGTATTAGCGCATTGTGACTTCTTTAAAAATAATATTCGATTCTCTAACACAAAACGGGATATGGTCGAAAGTATGTCGGCAACTGCAGAGAGAGTGAAAAATTATGAGCATAAATACGGAAAAGCAGAAGTCGAAACGTTTTTAGATGCAGTATTAGCTATTCAAGAGCACATTGACCCTTCACTTATGAGACCAAAGCTGTCGTGGAGTGCAGATGATCAAGATGAGGAAGAAACAACAAAAAAGGCTCTTACACCATACGATGATTTATGGAACTTAGAAAATCGAAATAAGAAACGCGAATTACCGAATGCACGGAAGAAAAGAAAAATTCCGCCGCAACCAGAAAAAGACTTACTTCTCTTTATTGAACAATACAGCCGCGAACTAGAAGAGTGGCAGCGCGATATTTTAACGATGATGCGTGAAGAAATGCTATATTTCTGGCCGCAGCTTGAAACGAAAATCATGAACGAAGGCTGGGCGTCGTACTGGCATCAACGTATCCTCCGCGAAATGGACTTAAGCTCAGACGAAGCAATTGAATTCGCCAAGCTAAACGCAGGTGTTGTCCAGCCATCAAAGACGAGCATTAATCCATACTACCTTGGGATTAAAATGTTTGAAGATATTGAAGAACGCTACAACAATCCAACAGAAGAGATGAAGCGCCAAGGCGTAAAACCGAACTCTGGAAGAGAGAAAATTTTTGAAGTACGGGAAATTGAGTGGGACGTATCATTTCTTAGAAACTACTTAAATAAAGAGCTTGTCATGCGCGAAGATATGTACTTATTCCAGCGCCAAGGAAAAGATTATAAAATCGTCGATAAAGAATGGGAAAATGTGCGCGATCAGCTAGTTAATATGAGAACAAACGGTGGATTTCCGTATTTAGTTGTTGAAGATGGAGACCATTTAAAGAACGGCGAATTGTACATTAAGCATTGTTATGAAGGTATTGAACTGGATTTAAAATATTTAGAGAAAGTGTTGCCATACATTTATCAATTATGGGGAAGAACGGTGCATATGGAGTCGATTGTGGAGAATAAGAATGTTGTGTTTTCGTATGATGGGAAGATGGTGCATCGGAAGTATGTGTGAGGGCCGCTGGAATCAGCGGCTTTTATTTATGAAATGAATACACTTTCTTTATCAAAAAAAGAAGTCTTATTCAACCGAACGTATATTCTTGTTATTTTTTGTAAATTTGTTATTATTAATCTATAGGTACAAAGGGGGAGATTAAAATGAATGAGACCAATTTAATTCTTTTGAATTTTGAATAAATTAGACGCAGAAGTATTAAAGTATGGAGAGCTATCCCTAACCACATGTTAAATTGGAAACCTGATGATGAAGCTTTTACATGTGCAGAAATGATTAGACATGTTCTGGAATCTGAGTATCACTATTATTAAATAATCCAAAATTGTGGAAGTGTACAGTACTTTGACGAACCTTATTCTTTGAGAAACTTTACAATTATTGAAGCAGAACTCAAATTTTCATTACCATATAGAGAAAAATTCTTAAGCTTGATTAAATCTCTAACAAAAGCTGATTTAGTAAATGTTACAATCGACCGGTCAGATTTAAGTGATAAAGGCTTTACTGGATATATTCGATCATTAGGAGATTTTTTAATGAGAATAGCTTATCATGAGGCGGTACATACAGGACAACTATTAGACTATATGCGGAATATGGGAGTAGAGCGTCCTGATATATGGGATTAATATTCGATGAAACAAGACCTTGTTAAAATAGGAGAAACTTCTATGGGACTCTTATTTCAGGATACAAAACCAAATATCGTTACTCTTTGCGGCTCAACAAAATTCAAAAAGCAATTCCAGGAAACAGCAGCTCACAAGATAGTTTAGTTGAATAAAATAACGAATGAAATAAATAACTGGAGAGATTCAAATGAGTAAAGTAGGAGTATGTAAGGTCGATATTACACCACCCTTAGGTATCGACTTTATTGGATACCACAGAGAAACAGGGATCCGAAATATTGATGAACACATTTATGCAACCGCATACGTGTTTGAAAGCAATCAAACAAAGACCGTATTTATTAGTATTGATAACATAGGGATGTTAATAGAAGATACCATACCAATTCGGGAGCAAATTGCAAATGAGTTGAATGTTCCATTCGAAAACATAATGGTTGTTTACACTCATACCCATTCTGGTCCAGAAACAGCCGGCGATGATAAGTTAGTAACGTCTTATAAAACGATTTTAATTACCAATGTAGTAAGAGCTGCTGTTATTGCGAATGACAATATGCAACCATCTGAAGTTGGATGGAACGTCACAACAGGTGAAATAGGAGTAAAACGAAGAGAGAAAACGCCTGATGGAAAAGCGAAAATGGGTGTGGATGTAAATGGAGTTGTAGATAAACGAATCGGTGTTTTAGCAATCAGAAACGAACAAACAAAGGATTTAACCGGAATCATTGTATTTTGTACGGCGCATCCAAATGTCTTAAAGGGCGATAGTGATAGATTATCAGCTGACTACCCAGGTTTAACAAGAGAAATCCTCGAACAAACACTTAACTGTCATGTAACAATTGTGCAGGGGGCTGCGGGAAATGTGAATGCAAAATATCGTGGTTCAATGGAAGCATTAAAACAGATGGCTTACATAGTAAGTGGAAATGTCTTAACGATGTTGCCAACAATTACTTACAACTCCATTTTAAAGCTGAAAACTATTTCAAGCACATTACAAATGAAGTTAAAGGATATTCCTGAACCTGAAGGAATAAAAAGGATGGCGCAATTAGCTGAAACACATTGGGGTGTAAATACTGACGAATGGCTTACGATCATGTTAGATAAATACAAACAAAATGTGAGACAGTTAACAATTGATTTAGAAATTCAGTTATTTCAAATCAATGAAGGTTCATTTTCTGGAATACCAATGGAACCATTTTCAGAAACAGCTCTAGAGATTAAAGAACAACTGAATAATGAACTTGCTTTTTTTGGTGGCTATACGAACGGTTATGTTGGTTATTTATCTACAAAAGAAGAATATAGATATGGAGGATATGAAGTAGAGCTCAATCCTGTGGTATATGGACCGGTTACAAATTTGTGGATGCCTCCAGAAGAGAATACTGCTGAGCTTGTAGTGGAGAAAGTTATGGAACTATATAATTCTTAAAACTTTTATAATGAAGCACAGCAGGTTTATAGATTAAGAGCTTGGAAATAATCCAAGCTCTTTGTTTATAGGCTCAATATTAGCGTTGCTGTAATCAGGGGAAAAGTAGAAAATTTTCTTAATATAGGGGTATAGCCCATCGCCATCAAGCTAAGAAATTCATTTTTCTCCAAAACGAAAAAATAACCTAAATTCTCATAAATAGCTATGGTAGTGATATGAATTTTTCGTTTTAGGGATACTTCAAAATCTTAGCTTGATAGCAATGTGGCGGGACCTCATAGCATCCATGTAAATACCTCTGTCATTTTTATAGGTAGAATACCATAATTTTAATAATAAAAATAAGCCCACCTTATTAGATGGACTTATCATATCTTTTTTGCTTTTGTATGTATGAAGAAATTTACTACGGTTAAAATTTTTTTACGTAGTAATTCTATTGCAACGCATATTAAAAAGATTATTACTGGTTCGACCATCGATCTTATTATTATATATTTTCCATAGAGGTATTCAGCGTCATGAAATAAGTCTATCCATATGAACTTTCGTATGAAAGGATTATCGTGAATTAAGTAAACACCGAACGTGCAAGCCCCTATAGAATTTACTATTTTACTTTTAAAGTTTAATCTAGACAAAATAATGAATAAACTAACAGAAAACAGTAGTGCGTTTATACTGTTTAACTCTACAAAAAATTCTGAATAAATCGATAAATTAAACTTATGATTAATGTATCTAATAAGATAAGGGCCAATCAGTATAAGGAGGGTGGTAATTATTAATAATAAATATGGATATTTATTATAGGAAGCAGTGATTTTATACTCATATTCCCTAATTAAATAGCCTGCAGTAATAAAGATTATAAAAAGAAATTGATAATCTAGAGAAAATGCATCTGGGTTTGAAGTTAATAATCCTATGACTACTGGAAGTCTACAAACAAAAACAAAAAGAAATAAAAATATTAAAATTTGTTTTTGTTTAAATTGTAGCAGTATTTTTTTTAATATAGGTGTTAGTATGTAAATAAATGTATAAATTGTAACAAACCAATAAATTGAAAAGGAAAGTGGGAAAATAAATTTCCAAATTTCATGAGTAAGATTAATTTTATTTGTTAGTAGGAATATTAAATAAATAGAAATAGAATAGAAAAATGTTAATCCCCACATAGATATGAGTTTTTTTACTTTAAATGTAGATTGTTTTAAAAAATATCCTGATATAATGACAAATAATATGACCCCTATTTTTCCAAAAGAGCCCAGGATTTCTATGAAATATTGCCTTTTAGAATAAACATCGCTAAAAACCCAGCCACTATGAACACTATAATGATGGAAAACTATGAAAATCATACTTATAATTCTGATGAATTCAATATTAGAATTTTTAATTATTTTTTTTGGTTTTATAAGATTCTTTGAATTACAAGTCATTTTTTGAACTCCTTTTTTTAAAGGATAGATACAGAAT
>NZ_JBALLY010000092.1:0-15518 GCF_036963045.1 Bacillus sp. JJ864
GATATATATACATATGTGATAGATTAAAAAACTTATTGAAACTTGCATTTCTTCATGAATTCTACATGAAAGAACTTTAAAAAAAACATTTATAACATGAATTTTTTAGTATTATTCTCACTAGAATGTTATAAGAATAGCTAGTCCCTTTCTTTATTCCCCTTTTTTTGAAGTTTAATTAATTGATTTTTTTGGAAATAAATTCTTAAAATTCCCATTTATAAATTGACTGTATACCTTTTTAGGAGTAGAATCGTTTATGGATAACAATTGTCCACAAATGATTCTGTTTTAAGGATGGTTAATTTATGCGCATAAAATCTGGAATGGAACAAGCTGTTTATACTTTACTTTTGTTAACAAGAGTACCTGACCGTAATACTCTAACTTCCGAAGCAATAAGTGAACGCTTAGATGTATCCCCATCTTATTTGAAAAAGTTAATGAGATTACTGGTACAGGCCGGGCTAGTAGAATCAATAACAGGAACGAAAGGAGGATTTTCATTAGCAAGATCTCCAAAAGGGATTACTTTGTATGATATTTTCCAAGCAGTCGAAGGAAGAGGCGCTTTTTTTCAGGGAAAAGGCATGGCTCTGTCTGTTTTTGATTCAAAAGAAACTCATCCTCAAGAAGACTGTGTTTTAGCAAAGGTTATGAAAAAAGTAGAGGATAAGTGGGCTCAAGCTATGAGTGAAGAAACATTAACAACATTAATGGAGCAGATCGAAGAATTTTATGATGTAGAAAAAGTAGACGAGTGGATACGTGAGAAGACGTTGATGAACTAAAGTTTTCATAACACCGAATTATCCCTTATTTCTACAGGTATACCATAATTTCTTTTCAAGGATTGTGAATTCTAATCCAATCCAAACGAAGCAAGAATAACAATCCTATTGAATTTATGTTATAAGCATTAGGATTATTATATTAAATTAAAAATTTCAAAATGTATCACTGCTTTATCGTGTAAATCTCTTAATAGAATGGGTTATGTACATACATAATCCATTCTATTACCCTTACACTTTAATTGACCTTGTGTAATAAAATTTTTATAACTGAAAGAACGTAACTGAATGGAGGGTTTGATTAGAAATGAAATTACAACGTGCTGACAATATAAACACGGAAGCATCTAAGGTTGAAGTGCAATCATCCACTAGCATTTGGAAACTTGTTATCCTGGCAATGGGATTCGTAATGGCAACCCTTGATACAACGGTAGTAAATGTCGCAATTGCAGATATTCAAAGCTCTCTTGAAATTAACCTTACTGGAATTACGTGGGTTGTAGATGGCTATATCCTAACATTTGCTTCTTTTTTACTTGCGGGAGGTTCACTAGCCAATCGCTATGGTGCAAAAAATATTTATATACTTGGTTTAGGCTTCTTTGTATTTGCATCACTATTATGTGCTACAGCACAGACTGCAAATATTCTTATAGCAGCTCGCCTTCTTCAAGGTGCTGGAGCAGCATTATTTATGCCAAGTTCTCTTAGTCTACTTGCACTTTCTTATACAGATGAGAAACAAAGAGCCAAAATGTTTGGTATCTGGGCAGCCATAGTCTCTACATCTGCCGGCATAGGTCCTTTTGTTGGTGGCGTTTTAGTAAATTTGGCTGGATGGCAGAGTATCTTTATTATTAATCTCCCGATTGGTATTATTGCCCTATTTTTTACTTACAAGATGATTTCTCAGTCACCTCGCGTACAGAGTGAACTAAACTTTATTAGTCATGTTTTAGGCATTATTACATTAGCTGGTTTGTGTTTTACCCTAATTGAAGGTCCTTCAATGGGTTGGGTCTCTCTTCCAATTGTTAGTTCAGCCATTATAACAATTTTAACTGCAACTCTTTTTGTTGTAAGAGAACGTAAGACAGAAAATCAAATAATTCCAAGCCAATTATTTAAGAATCCCCCTTTTTCTGCGGCAAATATGGTAGGGTTCTTGCTTAACTTCTCTCTTTTTGGTGGCGTCTTTATGCTAAGTTTATTCTTACAAGAAGCTCGTGGTTCAAGTCCTTTTATAGCGGGATTACAGTTATTACCTATGATGGCGGTTTTCGTGGTAGGTAACCTTTTATTTGCTAAAGTAGCTACCCGTTTAGGTTCAAGATTACCTATGCTCGTAGCTTTATTTACAGCAGGAATTGGCTCATTGTTATTGGTGATCTTCATTTCACCATCTATGCCATATTGGTTATTAGCAGTAATTTTCTCAATAATCAATTTAGGAGTAGGTGTAACGGTTCCAGCAATGACTGCAACGGTTATGCAAGCAGCAGGGCCATCTCATGCAAATATGGCTGGAGCTACATTGAATGCAAATCGACAAATCGGTGCTTTAGTTGGTGTAGCAGTTATGGGGGTTATCATTCACTTATCAGGAGGCTGGTATAGTAGTGCAAGTAATACATTCATAACTATGACTATTGCTTATTTAGCAGCAGCACTTTTAGTGTGGCGTTTCATTCGAACCGAAACTAAATCATAATTCAATAACTGTATCATAGTACATGTGTTAATTATTACTGACTAAAATTTTAATTTATAGAGGCAGACAAAAAACAACACAAAGAGTCTGAATATTGGGAATATAAATTTCAAAAAACAAATTTTTATATACATTTTTCTTCTAATTAAACCATATAAGGTTTAATTAGAAGATTTAATATTTCGTGGTAATTGTTCTATAACTATCCGATACAAAAAAATTATTTGCTAATGAGAAGTCAACAAGATATTTCAGTTTATCTATAAAGATGAAGGGAGTTTTTCATATGCCAAAGAATTCAGGGATAAATGATGAATACACTCAACTTGATTTGTTTTCATCGAATTTTAAGAAGAATGCTTATAATTTTTATGCAAAACTTCGTACAAGTGATCCAATTCATCGTTTCACTTTTCCTAATGGTCAAACTGCCTGGTTAATTACACGTTATGAAGATGCGATAGTAGTACTAAAAGATTCTCGATTTATTAAGAATCCATATACACTTTTTAGTTCCGAACAAATTAAACAACTACTTCCGATTATGGAAACCGATATACTCATGAACCATATGTTAAACTCAGACCCACCTGACCACAATCGATTACGAAAGCTGGTACATAAAGCCTTTACACTACGAACAATCGAAGAATTAAGAGAAACCATTCAGGAAATTTCTGACGACTTATTGGATAAAGTGAAGGATAAAAAAGATATAGAGCTAATTAGTGATTTTGCATTCCCCTTACCTATTATGGTTATTTGTAAAATGTTAGGTATACCTGCAGAGGATCATAAGCAGTTTCGAGAATGGTCTAATGCCGTAGTTGAAGCTAGCAATCTTCCAGAAAAAATGCATGAATCTATTCCAAAAATAAATTCCTTCATTAACTATTTAAGCGAATTGATTAAAGTACGTCGCAACAATCCTAGTAATGATCTTATTACAGCATTAATAAGCAATGAATCTAAAGAAGAACAACTTACTGAAAAAGAAATGTATTCCATGATTTTCTTATTAATCGTTGCCGGACACGAAACAACTGTCAATTTAATCGGCAATGGTATTTTAGCTTTACTACAACACCCAGAGGAACTAGAGAAACTTAAAAATAACCCCAATCTCATTCAACCTGCAGTTGAGGAATTGTTACGCTTCTATAGCCCTGTAGAATTAACAACTAATCGATGGGCAAGTGAAGAAATCGTTTTTCAGAACAAAGTAATTCAGAAAGGTGACATGGTTGTAGTATCACTAGCTTCTGCTAACCGAGATGAGAGACAATTTAAAGATCCAGAGAAGTTAAATATCACACGAAAAAACAATCCTCATCTAGCCTTTGGTATGGGAATCCATTTCTGTTTGGGTGCACCATTAGCTCGCCTTGAGGGGCAGATTGCAATCAATACCTTATTACGCAAAATGCCAAATATGCAACTGAATGCACATCTCGAAACATTAGTATGGAGACCTACTTATTTAATGCGTGGATTAATTGAATTGCCAATAACTATTTAAGAGAAGCAGGTGGAATTCAATTATTTATTATAGAAATTTTTATCATAAAATATATCGCCAAAAAGATTTTTATATATGAAAACTAATCTTATAATATGAAAGGAAAGAAATATGAATAAAAAGCCTTTAAATATACTTGGGTTATCTAAAATCGCTACTATAGGAATTGCATTAGGATTTGCTTCATATGCCTTAAACCGAAACCAAAAAACACAGTTTGTAAGTATGAAATGTACTCGCTCAAAAAATCAACATAATACAAACTCTCCTTCTTAATAACATATATTGAAAGATCAAGCACAAAATATTAAAGCCTATAAAACAAATTTGGCGGTATGTATTGATACCATATACACTATCCATACCGCCTGGGATACCAGCAAAATAATATTTTGGAATACTCCCACTGCAAGGGGTGTCATTCACACTATAACGAAATTATATACTAAGCAAATTCGACATAAAATAAGCCAAATTTTCTACTCTAAAGAAAATTTGGCTCTTATTTTTTATAAATTATTTTCTCTTTATTTGCTTCAATTAATTTTGAATTCAAATTTCCCTAGCCAAAACTATCATCAAAATGATAAACGTTAGTAGTATTGGCTTAGCGTGTATTTTACAACAAAATATTGATGCTACCACTTGTCGCACAAAAAAATATAAACAAATCCAAAATAAATTATGTAATTCCCCCAAAAAACTTGTACATATAAATAAAAACGCCAAAATTACTTTGTTTTTCCTAATAGATTCTTATAAAAAATATGTTTGGGTATATGGTGAAGTATTATACTGGTTCACCTCTCCATACCCAAACATGTTAGATACTTTCATCAACTCCTGCACAAGTTTGACACAGCGTGCATTATCAGAGGTTAAATTATCTCCATCTGAGAAATGGAATGGATATATGTTATAGCGTTCCGGAGAATATTTTGTTTCGATCAGTTCTAATGCTTTTCGGTATGCTGAGGAACAAATGGTTCCACCGCTTTCGCCTTTTGAGAAAAATTCTTCTTCTGTAACAACTTTTGCTTCTGTATGGTGCGCGATAAATTCAATATCAACTGTTTCATATTTTGTACGTAAAAAACGAGACATCCAGAAGAAAAAGCTGCGGGCCATATATTTTTCCCAAAGTCCCATCGAACCGCTCGTATCCATCATTGCTAACACAACAGCTTTTGATTCTGGCTTTAAAACTTCGTTCCACGTACGGAATTTTAAATCTTCTCGTTTAATTGGGTGGAAGGCCGGATTACCATTCATTGCATTTCGTTTATAAGCAGAGATTATCGTCCGTTTTTTATCAATATTTCCCCAAAGGCCCATTTTACGAATGTCGTTAAATTCAATATGTTCAATGCGATTTTCGTCCATTTCTTTCTGCTGTAAATTAGGAAGCTCTAATTCTTTAAAAAATGCTTGCTCAAGCTCTAAAATCGATACTTCCGCCTCGTAATAGTCTTCTCCTGCAGAATCTCCTGCGCCTTTCCCTTTTCCTGGTCCTTTTTGTTTTTGGCCGCTAGATCCATCTCTTGCTACAACATCACCAACTTTACTATCGCCGGTTCCTTGACCAACATGCTTATTTTTATCATAGTTATAACGAATTTTATATTCATCTAGTGAACGGATTGGTATTTTCACAACATCCCTGCCATTGGACATGATAATGCTCTCTTCTGTAACAAGGTCTGGTAAATTATTTTTTATTGCCTCTTGTACTTTTTCTTGATGACGTTGCTGATCATCGTGTCCTTTACGATGGAGGGACCAATTTTCCTGTGAGATCGTATAATTGTATTGATTTTCTTCTGTCATTCCTTTCCCTCCTTACATAGTTTTTTATGCTTTCATAAAAACACATTCTAAAACATGAGCTTCTTAGTTAGAAAATAAATGATGAAGAAATACACTTCATCATTAAGAAAGAAACACAATGCATTGTTGCACACTTTACGGCCCTGCAACATATTGTATTGTGTTGACTTTTTTCTGTATGAATGGTTGGTTACTCTATCATATGCTGGTTGTGAAAATAATTGACAAATAAATTCATAAGATTGCATTTTAATTTATTCATAGTGGACAAGCATTGCCTTTATATAAATTAAAGTTGAAAGACGACAGAAAAAAACCTTTTCTTTTCATGTTTTAAGCAACATATACAAAAAAACTGCCTCAAGTAAGAGACAGCTTTTCTGCTATGATGATTATCGATTTAATAAGCTACCTACATAGCGGAGCAATTCGTTTGCGGATGTGGAATTGTAGCCATGTTCATCAATTAATCGGGCTACAACATTATTAATTTTCTTCAACTGATTTTCATCCGGCGTTTTCGTTGACGTCGTAATCTTCACAACATCCTTCAAATCAGCGAATAGTTTCTTCTGGATTGCCTCGCGAAGACGTTCATGCGAATTATAATCAAATCGTTTCCCTTTGCGGGCATATGCAGAAATGCGGATTAAAATTTCTTCACGGAACGCTTTCTTCGCATTTTCAGAAATGCCAATTTGTTCTTCAATAGAGCGCATCAGTTTTTCATCCGCACTCATTTCTTCTCCAGTTAATGGATCACGCAGTTTTGATTTATTGCAGTATGCTTCTACGTTATCTAAATAATTATCCATCAGTGTCTTCGCTGATTCTTCATATGAATATACAAACGCTTTTTGTACTTCTTTCTTCGCAATCTCATCATACTCTTTACGCGCTAATGAAATGAAATTCATGTAGCGTTCACGATCCTCATTACTAATGGATGGATGTTGATCTAATCCGTCCTTTAAAGAACGTAATACATCTAAAGCATTAATGGATGCTACTTCTTTACGAATAATTGTAGAAGAAATACGGTTAATGACATAACGCGGATCAATTCCACTCATACCTTCATCTTGATATTCCCGCTGCAATTCTTCTACATCAATAGAATTGTATCCTTCTACCATTTCACCATCATATAAACGCATTTTCTTAATTAAATCGATGTCTGGCCGCTTCGGATCTTTTAAGCGTGTTAAAATGGTAAACATCGCTGCGACGCGAAGTGTATGCGGTGCGATATGCACATCGGAAACATCACTTTCATGAATCATTTTCTCATAAATATGCTCTTCCTCACTTACCCGTAAATTATATGGAATTGGCATTACAATAATCCGTGAATGAAGTGCTTCATTTTTCTTATTCGAAATAAAGGAACGATATTCTGTTTCATTCGTATGAGCAACAATTAGCTCATCTGCGGAGATTAATGCAAATCGACCTGCTTTAAAATTGCCTTCTTGCGTTAGTGATAATAAATGCCATAAAAATTTTTCATCACATTTTAACATCTCTTGAAATTCCATCATTCCGCGATTTGCTTTATTTAACTCCCCGTCAAAACGGTAAGCGCGCGGATCAGATTCTGAACCAAATTCGGCAATCGTAGAAAAATCAATACTACCTGTTAAATCAGCAATATCTTGTGATTTCGGATCAGATGGACTAAATGTTCCAATCCCTGTTCTGCGATCTTCCGAGAAGAAAATCCGCTCAACAATTACATCTTCAATTCTACCGCCGTACTCTTGTTCTAGACGCATTAAGTTTAATGGTGATAAATTCCCTTCAATCCGCACTCCATACTCTGCATAAAAGTCTTCACGTAAATGATGCGGGATAAGATGAAGCGGATCTTCATGCATCGGGCAACCTTTTATAGCAAAAACCGAACCACGATCAGTATGTGAATATGCCTCTAATCCGCGCTTTAACATTGTAACTAATGTAGATTTCCCGCCACTAACTGGTCCCATCAATAATAGAATTCGTTTTCTTACGTCTAATCGTTTTGCAGATGGATGAAAATACTCTTCTACAAGACGCTCTAATGCTTCTTCTAATCCAAATAATTGATTACTGAAGAAATTATATTTTCTTTTGCCGTCTACTTCCTCAATTCCAGCATCCTTTACCATATTATAAATACGAGAATGCGCTGTTTGTGCCACCCATGGTCTTTCTTTCAGAAACTCTAAATAGTCAGCAAATGTCCCTTCCCACTTTAAACGCTCTTCTGCTTCCCGGTGCTGTTCGATTTTCTTTAAAATATCCATTATAGCTCCTCCCCCATCTCCTTGTTCAAGCGGATTATTATAAAAGTATGCAAGGATGTCCTTAAACATTCATACGAATCTAAATGAAATCGTACACAAACTTTATAAAGTTTATTACCAAAATTGAAAGAAAATTCGGTATAATGAAAATGATAGAGATAAATATGAATGGGGGCTATGCTCATGAAGCTTTTATTAATTTTAGGTGTTATGCTCACATTTCTTACTGCTATTTTTACATCAGGATACAATGATAAACCAAGAGCAAAGTAAAGTGAAACTTCCATCAGTGGTGTCCTGATGGTTAGTTGAACGAATCGGGCTTTTACGGGCAGTTATCCCCCTCCTATCCTCTTCGATTCTCTCTGACTCTTGAGGTGGGGGTCTTACTGCCCACGAATAGCGGGATAAAAAGTGATGAGCATGCTCATCACTTTTTACCTGTCATAAAATAAAGTCTCTCCATATCACTTACAGAAAGAGGTTTATTAAAATAATAACCTTGGGCTACAATTGCATTTTTTTCTTTCAAAAATTGAACCTGTTCTGCGTCTTCTACTCCTTCAGCAATGACGTTTAAGCCTAACGTATGAGCAAGATGAATAATAGCTGTCGTAATATTTGCCCCTTTTTCATCAGCACCTACTTCTTGCATAAAAGAGCGATCAATTTTTAAAGTATCAATTGGATATCGTTTTAAGTAACTCAGTGACGAATATCCCGTTCCAAAGTCATCAAGATGAATATTCAAATTCTTTTCCTTCAAACGAAGAAGCACTTGCTCTGATAATTCTTTATGCATTAATGCTCCTTCTGTAATTTCAAGTGTTACTAAATGCGGTGGAATGTCATATGTCATTAAAGCATCCGTAATAACCTCTATTAATGTAAAAGAACAAAAGTGCTTTGCTGAAATATTTACTGCAATTGGTACAGGAGTAATTCCCTTATCTAGCCATTCACGTATTTGTCTACATACTTCATGTAATACCCACTCATCAATTTTCAGAATAAATCCCGTTCTTTCGGCAATTGGAATAAATTCTCCTGGTGAAACATTTCCGATTTCTTTATTATTCCAGCGAAGTAAAGCTTCCATTCCGACCATCTTTTCTGTCATGATGTTAACTTGCGGCTGATAATTTAATATAAATTCATTTCGCTCTATCGCTTGATATAATTGATTTTCAATGATAAGTTGTTTCTCACGCTGCGCACTAAGATCACAAGAATAAAAACTATAATTACCTTTTCCTTGCTCTTTCGCACATTCTAGTGCTAGATCAACACGCTTAAATAATGTTTGTTCATCTTCTCCATCTATAGGAGACATGACAACTCCAATAGAAGCGCTCACATACACTTCTCCTTCTTTCATTACAAAACGCTTCTCCATTTCTTTTAACAGCCTTGGAACAAATTCTTCTGCATATTCTTTATCTGCATTTTCTATTACAATGACAAACTGATCACCATGCGCCCTAAAAAGATATGCCCCGTTTGGAATAAGGGATTCTAAACGTCTTGCTACATTGGTTAATACTTTATCTCCAGTTTCATGACCAAATGTATCATTAATGAAATGAAAGTGATCTAAATCTACAAACATAAGTGTAAATTTCTTGTTCTCCTTGAACAAACGAGTTAACATCTCTGTGCACGCAATACGATTCAATAAGCCCGTCAATTGATCATAATAAGCTAAATACTCTGTTTTCTGTTCATTTAATATTTGCTTCGTCACATCTCGGGCGATGACGTATACACCGATTATACTGCCATTAATAATAATGGGAACTGTTCGAAATGATACATACAATTCATAGCCATTTTTATGATCATATTTATGTCCAAAAAGTTGCGTAGAATGACCTTGCACTGTTTCTTTGAACATGCTTTGAAACTCATTTATATAATCTCCTTCAATATATTGAAAGATAGATTGATTTTTTAACTCTGCAGCTTCGTGACCAAAAATCTTATATGTTGCAGGGTTTGCATACATAATTCTTCCTGTTAAGTCAAGCGACATAATTGCATCATCATTATATTCTAATAACGATTTGAATAACATTTGCTTTTCCTGCATCTCTGTCTTTTCCTGTACATGCGCTGTAATGTTACGCTTAATACAAATAATATATTTACATATACCGTTATTGCAACATACAGGGTTTAATAATGACTCATAATGCAAAATTTCTCCTGTATCTAAAGTCATATAATCACGAAAAGTACTTGTCTTTTTCTTTTTTAAAGCCTCCTCATATTGTATTTGCAATACATAAGCAACATCCGGAGGCAATAATTCTTGAAATGTCTTTCCATGATAACTTGTATCTACATTCAAATGTTGTAGCCCTTTTTCATTTATATATACATATTGAAACCATTTATTTTCTACAACTTTTACAATAAACACTAAATCCTGAATGGCATGAAGCAAGCCTTGGTGAATTAAAGTCATATCTATTCCCTGTAAAGGGTTAACTACATCTTTCTTATTTGCAAATAGTTCCTTCATCAACATCGCAACCCGTCTTATGTTATATTTATATATTCTATTTTAATGGAATTTGTCTTTTTTTGAAACAGGTGCAAGCCTTTATAAAAAAATATTAATTTTCTTATCAAAAAAGTGCCGGTTTAGAATAAAGGTTGATATTAAAGCCTACATATTAAGAATCTCATATCTAACTAAAAAAGTAGGTTAGCTTCATATTATTATAATAGGTAAATTGTGGTATAATTTCCGCATTGCAATATTAGTTTTTCACATTTTGGGAGGGTAATAATGGAAATGAAATTACAACCAGAAAGTAAGCCAATAGTAACTGATGTGAAAATATTATTAATATATCTATTTATATTCAACTTTGTTTGGATTTTTAAAGAATTATGGTTAGTACAGTATATTGAGCCATTGAGTGAAGTTACATCCACATTTTTAAATGCATCCATTAAGATTCTCATATGGATATTCCCTGTCTGCTTATACATAAAGTATTACTTACACGCTAATCCAATTAAGTATTTAAAAATGGAAGATGTAAATAAAGGTATGCTTTGGGGAACATTTCTTTTGCTGCTTCTAGGTCTTTATTTTATTTTTGAAGTATCCATTTTAAATGATCAACCTTTTAATTTTAAATTATCTTTAAATAACTATATGAATGGAATCCTGTTGGTTGGAATTACTGAAGAAATTGTATTCCGAGGTTTCATTTTACAAGAACTTAACAAAAGATTATCTTTTTGGAAGGCTAACATAATCACTTCTTTTTTATTTCTAATCATACACTACGCTATTTGGATCTATGATGGCGTATTCTTTGACCTTTGGAGTCATATCTATGTTTTTCTAATTGGCATATTCTTTGGACTAGTATTTAAAAAGACAGGATCGCTTTGGTCAGTTGTTATATTGCATTCCTTTCACAATTTACTTGTTAGTATTATGTAATCAAACTTTATTTTAAAACTACAAAAAGCCGTCATAAGACGGCTTTTAATAAACAATTTCTACATCTAATCCTGGAAAATTTTGTTGACGTAATGCTTCATAAATCAAAATAGCTGCAGTATTAGATAAGTTTAAAGAACGAACTTTATCAGTCATTGGGATGCGTAAGCAACGATCAAAATTATGTTCAATCACATTTGCTGGAAGACCATTTGTTTCTCTTCCAAATACGAAATAATAATCTTTTTCTACGTTGCTATAATCAAATGTTGTGTGTGCTTTCTCTCCATACTTTGTTAAGTAGAAAAACTCACCATTTGCATTTTTTTCAAAAAATTCCTCAATAGAGTCATAATACGTAATTTTTACGTGCTCCCAATAATCTAATCCAGCACGCTTTAACGCTTTATCGTCAGTAGAAAATCCAAGCGGTCTAATTAAATGTAATTCCGTACCAGTTGCTGCACAACTACGCGCAATATTACCTGTATTCGCTGGAATTTCTGGTTGATATAAAACAACATGTATTCCCACAATGTTCACCTCAATCTTTTTCTACTACGTATTATACCACTTGGATAAAAAATCTCTAGTCATTATCGAGAATATGAAAAAACTTATACTTCATTTGTGGTGTATACTTACTTGAATCTTCATAGTCCCAATACCGTCTGCGACTATTGGCAGAATGTGCATTTACAAGAGGCATACCATTCGCATCTTTTGCTACGACAATTGTCGTATGATTCCATCTTCCATCATTTTCAAAATCATATACAATGATATCTCCAAGCATTAGATCCTGTGGCTTCTCAACTTGCTTTGCTCGAAGTCCTAGAGAATCACTTGATAAGTACCAATGAAAAGAATGAGCCACCGCCCAGCTCCAGCTCCATTGGCGATTTTGCTGCCACCATCCACTGCGAATATTCGGATATCCAGTCATTGGTGTTTCACCAGCATGCAGACATTGCGAAATAAAATTTGTACAATTATCAGGAAAGTTCTGATAAGCTGGATTCCGATCATCCCACCATCGCTCTGCATATTTCACTGCCTCTAAGCGATTATAACTGTATGGAACATATTGTCCTTTTCCCTTTGTTACTTCACGTTCCAACGTTC
Source organism: Bacillus sp. JJ864 (assembly GCF_036963045.1). Classification (NCBI taxonomy): domain Bacteria; kingdom Bacillati; phylum Bacillota; class Bacilli; order Caryophanales; family Bacillaceae; genus Bacillus; species Bacillus sp. JJ864. The sequence continues at coordinate 12,731 of NZ_JBALLY010000092.1, forward strand.
CAATTTTCTGTTCATCTATCGGCGTTCCAATTGCGATATCTTGCTTGATACATCCATCTTCTAATCGTAAACGCCTCTCCATTTGTTCTTCCTCGACATAAAATAAATGTTGATGACGAATAAAATACTGAAAATGAATTTGATAATCTACCTCATCATAGTCCACACCTTTTAACTGTCTCATAAAAGATACGTTAGCATTACTTTTTACTATCTCAGCATTCCGGCTTTTAAAGAGCTTCTTTTTACGGTGTAACATGTCAACAATATCATCTGAAATTTCTGCTTCATTCATACGTTTATTTGTTATATAATCCAATTTCCTTTGCAGACACTGTTGAAGATGCTGTTTTATAGACATAGAGTCTCCCCTCCCCTTATTACAATATGAGGGACCTAAGGATAATCTGCTATTTTTTCTCAGCTAACAATTCAAGACCACGATTCATCTCACGAAGCACTTCTTCATCTTTTTCCCGCTCTTTCGCTTTTTCAATCGCCTCTTGCACCCCTTCTCCGCCAATTTTCCCTAAGGACCACGCCGCTGTGCCGCGAATAACCGGACGAGGATCTTCTTTCATAACAGCAATTAAATCTGGAATGGCCGTTTCATCTTTAAAATGAGCGAGTGCCAAGATTGCATTTCGCTGCAACGGCTTTTTCCCTCGCCACGATCCAGACATGATTCCATACTTTTCTTTAAAGTCACGATTGCTAATGGTCAGAAGGGGTTTTAATAGCGGCTTTACAAGTTCAGGATCAGGTTCCATTTCCGGATGATTATGAAAGTCTATCCCTTTGTTTTTTGGACAAACAGTTTGACACGTATCGCATCCGTAAATGCGATTTCCAATCTTATCTCGATATTCTTCTGGAAGAAAACCTTTCGTTTGCGTTAAAAACGCAATGCATTTTTGAGAATCTAATTGTCCTCCTTGGACAAGCGCCCCTGTCGGACAAACATCAATACACTTTGTACAGCTCCCGCATTGATCTTCAATTGGAGTATCTGGTGGAAAAGGAATATTTGTAATCATCTCGCCTAAATAAACATACGACCCAAACTCCGGCGTAATAATGGAACAGTTCTTTCCACTCCACCCAATGCCTGCTCGCTCTGAAACAGCCCGGTCGCTTAATTCTCCCGTATCCACCATAGATTTGACCTCTATATTTGGTAAACGTTCGATTAAATATGCCTCTAGCTTCTCTAAACGATCACGCAAAACAAGATGATAATCTTGTCCCCAAGAAGCGCGGCAAAAAATGCCTCGTCTCTCTCCTCGTTTGCTTTGTGGTGCATTTTTTAACTTCGAAGGATACGCCAATGCAATGGCAATAATTGATTTTGCACCTGGTAATAATAACTCCGGGTTCGTTCTCTTTTCTATATCTGATTCTTCAAAACCTGATTGATATCCTAATTGTTGCTGCTGAATAAGACGCTGCCTCAATTCCTCAAATGGAGAAGCACTCGCAAAGCCTATCTTATCAATACCAATTGTTTTACTATACGCAATAACATCTTGTTTTAATTGTTCAAAATTCACATTTACTCTCCTTATAGCATGACAAGCAGTCATTTGGATTCAATTATTCATTAGCCAAAAGATCCATTTCATTTTACACATTACTATTTTTGCATATATTCATGCACTCAAAACATAAAAAAACGCAATGCTTCGTTTATCTAAGAAACGAAACACTGCGTTGATCACAATTATAAAAAAATTCGAAATAAGTTCTGGAGCGGGTGAAGAGAATCGAACTCTCGACCAGAGCTTGGAAGGCTCTTGTTTTACCACTAAACTACACCCGCAAATATAAAGAAAATATTAATTTTTTGTTAACTTATGTTAAGAAGTATAACATGTAGTATAAGGTAGCGCAATAATTTTATCGAAAAAAGTCGAAAAGTGATGAATATCTCATCACTTTTTCGTAACTTTATCAATTGCCGCCTTAATGCTATCATAATCTGGATTAACAAGTTTACCATTTACATATAGAGATGGTGCACCTTGTACTTTTAATTTTTGAGCAAGGTCAAAATCTTTCTGTACTTTATCTTTTATTTCCTTACTCTTTACATCCTTTTTAAACTTCTCTACATCAATCGTAGGTAGCTTTTGTTTTACTATATCTAGTACTAGATCCTCTGTAATCCACTCTTCTTTTTCATTCTTTTGATTTTGATATATTTCATCATAAAATGTCCAAAACGCTTTTGGATCTTGCTTATAAATTGCTTCTCCAGCTGCTGCGCCTAGATCAGAGTCTTTCCCGATAAAAGGAAAATTAATGAAATGAAGCTGAACTTTTCCTTTATTAATATACTCTTCCTTTAAGCGTGGCAATACAGTTACATCCCATGTACGACAAGCTGGACATTTAAAATCTCCAAATTCCACAATATGAATTGGAGCATCTTTCTCTCCTATAGATTGCTGTGTACCATATAAAAAGGTATCTTTTCCTTTTTCTTTCTTATCGTTCACAAGACTAAATACAATCGTACCGATTACAATAAGTACTGCAACAGAAAAAATAACACCGAGAATCATAATATTTTTTGATTTCATATTCATTCCTCTTTAATGTTTTATTCTTTGTATACCACTATACATACAATATTTATGATAGCAATTCTCATATAAACAGTCCATTGAAGTTGCTCATAAAATAAACAAAATCAAATAAATGTGACAATATTGTGTCTCACTTCTCTTCCATTCATTCACATAAAGTGAAACTTTAATCAGTGGGGGGTTTCTTCATCCCCCACTGA
>NZ_JBALLY010000092.1:15613-20127 GCF_036963045.1 Bacillus sp. JJ864
GCTCGCCCAGAATCGCAGGACGCCCGCGACAGAGAGGCGCTTTTTGCCTCGTCCGAGGGGGCGAAACGACCGGAGATTCTAGCCGCTAGAGCTGGACAATGCTTCTCTCTGAACCTTGAGGTAGGGGTCTTACTGCCCGTTAATGCGGGATAAAAAAGAGTCAGTTCTTTTGGAACTCACTCTTAACTGACAGCTTTCTCACGCTCTACTGGTTGGTTATTAGGAATGTCATGCCGAATAACGAGCTTTTCACTTGTAGCTTGTACATATTCAGCATGAGTAATATATCCTTCTCGCTCCATGAGCTTCAACACAACATTACGTCTTTCTACAGCTTTATCATAATTTTTTATAGGAGAATAATAAGATGGTGCTTTCACAACAGCTGCTAACATTGCACTTTCACTTAATGTTAATTGATCCACCTGCTTATCAAAATACAGTTTCGCAGCTTTCTCAACTCCCCATGCCCCTTCTCCATAATAAATATTGCTTACATAAAGTTTTAAAATCTCATTTTTCGTAAATGTTCGTTCAATTTTTTTGGCATAGAAAACTTCATCCCACTTACGTGAAAATGTTCGGTCACTTGTTAAAAAAACATTTTTTGCAAGCTGCTGTGTAATTGTACTACCGCCTTGTACAACACCACCAGCCTTTATATTTTCGATTGTGGCTCTAACAATCGCAATATAATCTAATCCGTTATGATGATAGAATCTCTTATCTTCAGTTGCGATAAATGCATCCCCTAATTGTTCTGGTAACTCAAACTGAGTAGGTACTGTCAATTTACTTATTTCTTTGCTTTCAATCATTTTATTTCCAGCAAACAACAGTATAGAACATAGTAATACTAATAATATAAGGGCTTTATAAAAAAACTTTGCAATCGGAGTTAAAGAAATATTATGATGCAAAGTGCGATATGCTATTCGTTCCTTCACAACAGACACCCCATTTCTTTCAGCATTCATTGCTCTTAATTTAAGCATACCTTTATTTTAAAAAATATCCAATGCATTTCTCTTACAACTTCCTTACAAATTTGTAATTTAAAGGCCTGAAAAGAAAAAAGCATCTTCTACTACAGTAGAAAACACTTGGTAGTGTTATTTATGATCCTTCTTTACATTCCTATTAGATAATTTACCGTTTTCGATGCCTATTCTAACCTTTCAGATGTTACATTAATTGTTGCTGTTATGCAACCCATTGAACCTACTAGTTGCAAAGAATGAATTCCTCATATAACATAATTGCCATTCGCTATTGTATTGAGACTTGAAATTGTCAGATAAATGTTGAGAAATATATAAAATTAATCTCCGTTAAATGTTCTTCTGTTATCATTATTTGTAAGAATATTCTAAAAGAGGAGGGGAATTCATGAACGTTTCATTAAAAGGAAACGAACAGATTTCAACGCTGTTAAATGATTGGTATCAAGTTATGTTACAGCAACGAGTAGAAAAAGCAGCTAATTTAAAACGAGAAATTGATGAAAAGATTTCTGATATCAAGGAAGATGAAAATTTATTATTATACTATTCATTATTGGACTTTAGATATAAAGTGCTAACAGATGGGTTAAACATTACAAAAGATAGCTTTAATAAAATTAACTCCTTTGATATACCTGATAACAGCTTTCTATCCTATTATTATCACTTCTTTAAAGCAATTCACAGCACAACTCTTGCAGACTATAATGAAGCAAAAGAACATTTTGAAAAAGCGGAAAAACTATTAATGTATATGCCTGACGAATTAGAAAAGGCTGAATTTAGTTATCGACTTTCTGTATTTTCCTACCATACACGCCAACCTATTAATACTTTACAGCACGCAAATAAAGCTAAAGAGATTTTTTCAAAGCATAAAGGCTATGAGACTAGTATTGCTTTATGCGAGAATGTTCTGGGTTTGACATCTATTCAAATAGAACAGTATGAACAAGCAGAGGAACACTTAAATTCTGCAATAGATATTTTGCAGAAACAAAATGAAGAAACACTACTTTTAAGGTTTCGGCATAATTTAGGCTGGTTATATGCAAGCCAAAACCTTTCAAAGATGGCAATTCGTCACCTATCAGAAGTTACAGAAAACATGCCTAATCATTTTAAAGCCATATTCTTAGAAGCAAGGGAATACTATAAAATGGGTGAAACAAATAATGCTTCTGAACTTATTGAGAACGGTTTGAAAACTTGTTTAACCCTAGAGAATGAGGAATACACACATCACTTTAGAGTTTTAAAAGCTATGAATGAAGGAGTTAGTATTGAACAACTAGAAGTAATTGTAATGGAAAGTATATCCTATTGTAATGCCCAACAATTATATAACTTCACTAAAGAATACACTGAAACATTAGCTATTAAATTTTATGAAGAAGATAACCATTTGAAAGCTAGTAAGTATTTTTATATGGCAAATCAAGCTAGTGAAAAGAAAAAAGAAAGAGGGGCATTAAAATAATGTTTAAAAAAATGAAAAAGATAGGTTCTGTTGTTTTAGGGTTATCTGTTATTGGTATTGTGTCTATTGGTTTAAATAGTTCTTTCACTTATCAAGCGGAACACGGTGACACACCTGCACCACAAAGACCTGACTTAGCGTATAGCGATGGACATACTGGTGGTTCTCCTGCTAATAATAAAGGTGACGGTGGTATTGTAAGTAATAAAGGTGACACACCAGTACAACAAGCATAACAATAGAATAATTAGAAATAAAGCCATACTAGCTAGTATGGCTTTATTAATTCCACAAATTTTCAGTTCATTACGATAATATCGCATTGTACATGATCAGATTACGTATATCACGATCTTTAAGAAAGAAGCTCACTACGTCATCAAACAACGTTTCACACTATCGTTTTCCGACGCATGATGGCTCATTCTCCGTCGTCTAAAACATTGCTACATATTAGAGGACAATTAACCGAGAGAAATAACTAAAAAAGCGTCCCCTACTGTTTGAAGTAAGGAACGCTTATAAACGTCGATATTACACTATTTCTTTGAATAACTTTCGATAAATAAACATAAAAAAAAACGAGTTAATCTCGTCTAAACAGTACCGATGGTCGGGGTCGAACCGACACTCCAGAAGGAACACGATTTTGAGTCGTGCGCGTCTGCCAATTCCGCCACATCGGCAAAATATGGAGGCGGCAACCGGATTTGAACCGGTGGTAAAGGTTTTGCAGACCTCTGCCTTACCACTTGGCTATGCCGCCATATTAAATTTGGAGCGGAAGACGGGATTCGAACCCGCGACCCCAACCTTGGCAAGGTTGTATTCTACCACTGAACTACTTCCGCAAAAATGGCTGGGCTAGCTGGATTCGAACCAGCGCATGACGGAGTCAAAGTCCGTTGCCTTACCGCTTGGCTATAGCCCACCGAATGTTTAATACATTATATGTTGTATTACGTATTTTATTACTTTAAATATCCAATCAGGACATTTAGTATATTATCACAATCCATTTATTTTGTAAAGTGATATTTAAAAATGGGGCGACTGATGGGAATCGAACCCACGAGTGTCGGAGCCACAATCCGATGCGTTAACCACTTCGCCACAGCCGCCATGCTGTGTTGGCAGGGGCAGTAGGAATCGAACCCACACCGGAGGTTTTGGAGACCTCTGTTCTACCTTTAAACTATGCCCCTATATAAAATGTAAATGGTGGAGGGGGGCAGATTCGAACTGCCGAACCCGAAGGAGCGGATTTACAGTCCGCCGCGTTTAGCCACTTCGCTACCCCTCCGAAACTTACATGGTGCCGGCTAGAGGACTTGAACCCCCAACCTACTGATTACAAGTCAGTTGCTCTACCAATTGAGCTAAGCCGGCATTATTTATTTAAAAAATGGTGGCTCGGGACGGAATCGAACCGCCGACACGAGGATTTTCAGTCCTCTGCTCTACCGACTGAGCTACCGAGCCTTAATACAAATGGCGGTCCCGACCGGGGTCGAACCGGCGATCTCCTGCGTGACAGGCAGGCATGTTAACCACTACACCACGGGACCATTGGTTGCGGGGACAGGATTTGAACCTGCGACCTTCGGGTTATGAGCCCGACGAGCTACCAGACTGCTCCACCCCGCGACGATACTATTCATTATTTTAAATGGTGGAGGATGACGGGATCGAACCGCCGACCCCCTGCTTGTAAGGCAGGTGCTCTCCCAGCTGAGCTAATCCTCCAAAGTGGTGACCCGTACGGGATTCGAACCCGTGTTACCGCCGTGAAAGGGCGGTGTCTTAACCACTTGACCAACGGGCCAAAGTTTTTATGGCGGAGAGCAAGGGATTCGAACCCTTGATACGCTTGTGACGTATACACGATTTCCAATCGTGCTCCTTCGGCCATCTCGGACAGCTCTCCAATTGGCTCCGCAGGTAGGACTCGAACCTACGACCGATCGGTTAACAGCCGATAGCTCTACCACTGAGCTACTGCGGAATATTCAAAGCCTGGCAACGTCCTA
>NZ_JBALLY010000093.1:0-5664 GCF_036963045.1 Bacillus sp. JJ864
AGAATCGTTTCTCTTGTATTAACGTCTGCTTTCGCTTTATGTTTTGTAAATGGGTTGAAACTGAATACAATCCCCATTGCTATTCCTACAGGGGAAATTTTTTTTATACTTCTCTTTATCTTTTCTTTCATGGCTTCGTCCCTTACTTTCTAAATATACTGTTACCAACATATTTAAATTAATATTGGTAAGTTTATCTTAATTTAAATACCTTTCAAATGTCTTTCGTAAATGTTACAAAACCCTTTCATTGTTTCTCGGCCCAATACCAGCGTAGCTGTGGTTAGGGGCAAAATAATTTGTTTTGTAACAAAATCGATTGTTTTTGATAATGGTGAATATAACCTTTTTATTTTTAGCGTCCCACAATCTTTCTTTTTTGAAATGCATATTGATGTAATTTAAAGAAACTTATTCTTAATAATCTCAAAAAAATAACAAAACCCACAGAGAACAAGAATGTTTTCTGTGGGTTTTGTTGAGTTCAAAAGAGCTTGGGGGAGCTCGGTTTGATCGGTCTTATTTTTCTAACTTAGGGTAATAGAAAGATAATATACAGTTGATAAGGTAGTTTGCGTATATATTCGCAATAAGCTTATCTTACTTTAAATATCTTTCAAATGTCTTTCATAATTATTACAAAAGCCTTTCAGTGTTCTGTCGATATGACTGAAAAATAAGAAAATTTTAGTTTCTCATTTATATTAGGGATAGTGAACCTATTTCTTTTATGCACAAACCAATGAATTTTAAAAAGGTTTCTAATGATATGTACTCAAAGGAACTCTCACTATCGTAAAGAGACAATAAAATGAGTGATATATATGCAAGTTAAAAACCGACATAAAAACCCCTTTCTTTTAGAGGAGGACGAGAGCATCTGGCCGTGCATAGAAGCGGTCAGGTCCTTTTCCTGCCACATGCGAGGTTGGGTTTCTTTGCCCATCCCCTCGGAATGGGGGAATAGCAAGTGTGGATTTGAAATAAAGAAAATTCTAACTGATTTTCATAAAAAAGAACTAAAGAATTATTCTCTTTAGCTCTCTTTTCCTGCTAATTTATTATCTATTTCTGAAGTATCTACACCTTCTCCGAACCAATCAAATAACTTGTTTTTAGCTAAATCCTTAATATCTTGATCAATATACATAACAACTTGCATAAGAGCAATTCCTAATGTGCCTAAATCATCTGCATAACCAACCACTGGAATAGCATCTGGAATCAAATCTAACGGAAGAATAAAATAACCTAAAGCACCAAGGATAATCCCTTTTGTCTTCATTGGAACGGTATCTTTTTGAAGAGTGTAATACAATAATAAAACCGCATAAACCACATTAGCTCCTGCTTTTTTACCATACTTCTTTACTTTATCCCAAAACTTTGAATCTGAATAATGTTTACTAGATCTCGTTAATTCCTCTTCTAATTGATCTTTTGAATAATCCATAAACCAATCCCCCAATCTATAAATAATGGTATCCAATCAAATTGTACTAAATAACACTAAGTAAATATAGTAGTCTAAATAATATATAGGTTTAAGCAGACATACCCTGGGACACTTCTTAAAAGTACTTTTCTTATCCCCCCCTTTTCGAGGGGATGGGCAAAAACACCCTTAATAAATATATTTTAGTATTTACCTTTTATTACCTATAGTGTTAATATATTGATATGAAGTTTATTAAACGTTATTGATAGGGGTGGAAAAATGATTAAACTTAAGAAATTATCTACGTTATTACTTGCAAGCGCTTTACTTATACTACCTACAAATGCAAGTGCAGCGAGCCTGTACGGTGTTGTGAGTAATAGCTGGGATGGACGTGGCACCATTGAGGGTGCTGTAGGTCTCGATGGGGACACTATTTTTGTTGGCAATTCTAGTGATTTAGCTGTATTAAGCACTGAATCTGGTGGATCAATGGTTTCACATGAAAAAAACAAACCTTCTTTTCCTACAAAAGGCATGGTAAAAACATCTGATGGCAACATTTTTATTGCGGGAACACTAGGAAAATGGAAAGTTGTAGATTCATCTGCAGGTTTAGTTGAAGAAGGGCAACTATCGGACAAACGTAATCCGAGATTTGTTAAGCTACTACCGGATGGAAGGATTTTATTAGTTTACGATAAAGGTTATTATACTATTCTTGATGGTGATTCTCACAGCGTAACACGAACAGGAAAATGGCCAAATGATTGGAATATTAACGATTCAATTGAGTTATGTAAACAGCAAATCTGGATGGTAGGTGATAAAGGAAATTATCAAGTCATGTCGCTAGAAAACGGAAACATCATCAACTCTGGGGATTGGGGATCAACAAGAGATGATATTATGTCAATTGATAAACTTTCTGATGGTACTATGTTAGCTGTTGGGGAAGGTTCAAAATTCGCCCTCTTTAAAGACGGAAAAAAGATTGATAGTGCAGAACTGACTGATCAAGAATATAAGAATTATAAATGGAATAAAGTCGTGGCTCTCAAGGATAAACATGCAATAGTAATTAGTTCCAATGGTCAGATGCTTTTGGTTCAGGTTGATGGAAATAATAAAATTTCTGTTAAAGCAAAAACAAAACTAAACCATTATACTTCTCACGGTACTGCAGTAAAAATTAAAGAGAATCAAGTATTCGTTACACTTGCTAGTGGTAGATATATGGTTTATCAAGCAGATTTATAAAAATTCAAATACAATAGTTAACCACCTTTGAAATGCAACAACCCTAATTTGAATTTTTTAAATGGGCAAAATATATAATATCAAAAAATAAAACTATAAAATACACACGCTGAATATTAATCATGAGTATTTGTAATAAAAAAAGGATAGATAAAGCATCACGGCTTAATCTATCCTTTTTCCCATACCGATTTACCAACATATAACCAGTTTTATTATCAGAGGTAATCACTTCCTCAACTCTCATAATCTGTCCCTCCTCCATCTTAAAAACATATTTTCTTATATTACTTTATTTACTTCATTTACGTTATTTCTTCAATATAGATATTTAGTTATTAAGGAAAAGAAAAAGGAGCAATCCTCTTCTTTTAGTACGTTCAGGACATTCCTTAATTATAGTATTGTTTTTTCGAGGGGATGGGCAAAAACACCCATATTCTAAACAAGCAGCTATCTTCTCCATCGATAGTACCTATATACATAAATGGTATTTAACTACAAAAATGTCATTTTGATACAAAAAATACTATATTTTATGAATATTTTGTTATAAAATATAATTGTTTGAAAAATTTTATAAAAGGGGGACTTAAATTGAAATTAAAGTCGAAACTTGCTGGTATGCTACTGTCCTTTGTTTTAGTATTTACTATATTTCAGAGTACAGCTTCAGCATACAGTAAAACAGGTTGGCGTTTTGCTGGTACGTCTTTTATTTCGTACAAATGGGGAGCTAGCCTAAAAGATGGTGTTATAAAAACGGGATGGACTAACGCAGCATCAGCATGGAGAACATCAACGAAAGAGAACGTAAGATTTTTTTATGATTCAAAATCAGTAAATTACTTGACTAGATTCACTGATGCAGATAGCTCATATTATGGAAAAATGGTAACAACTACTAATTCTAATAAAATGGTAACGAAATTTGAGGGCTTTGAAAATGATAATGCAGTAAAAGTTTCTTCTGTTGCAAAAAGTACAGGGGTACATGAATTAGGCCATTCTTTAGGTTTAGATCATGTATCGGGAACCTCTATTATGAATAGTTCTCGAGATAGAACTAAAATTACAACTCCCCAAACTGATGATTTAAATGGTATTAAGTCCATTTATGGATTTAAATTCTAAAATTAGGATATAAGAAAGAGGGAGAATAATGGGTAAAAAGAAAAAAGTATTAATGATTTTATCAACTTTTATATTAATTGGTGGTAGTGCTTACTTATACGAAAAAAATAATCAAAACAATGAGAAGATTTCTGCTTCTACAAAAGAAAACTCTCTACAAAAACAAGTTCAGAAGAAAAATCTATTAGTATCACATGATTTTAAGACAACAAGTGACCTATCCAATATGGTTGAACAATCTGATGTAGTTGTTTTAGGGTCATATAATAGTTTTGATTCCTCATGGAATATGGCTCGTAATCCTGATGATTTAAACAAAGAAGCTACCGATCATCATATTGAAGGAAGATTATATAACTTTACAGTTGATGAAGTGTTAAAAGGAGATTTACAAACTAAAGATATAAGAGTTAATCACAGATATTCGGAAACAATTGAGTATGAAGAAACATCTGGTGATGAAGTCGTTTCTCCAGAAGGTATTTTAATAAAGGAACCCTCAGAGGTGACTATCCATAAATTAGAAAATAAAGACCCTTCATTTATTGAACCAGAATATAATAAGCAATATATTGTATTCTTAAAGAAAGGTTTTAACCCTGAAAATAATATATACTTAAGGGCAATTGAACCATATTTAATTAGTATTGATGCCAATGAAGTTGCAACTTTAAAGAGTAATTTAATTGAGTATAATAAGGACACTTTCAAAATGGATGTAACCATAAATAATTCAACTATCTCTATTTCAAATGATGTGAATGGGGAGATAACTGATAATATATCAAGTAAGAAGTTAGAAGATTTAAAGAGAGACATCGGAATTTTAAGTAAATAAGAAGAGATTAAGTGATGTAAGATAAAACACCAATGTCTATCGTCTAGAATTGAAAGGCATTGGTGTTCATAAAATATGTTTGATTATTAACCTTCTGTTAATGCATAATATTTCTTCTCAAATTCATTAGTTTTGACAATTAATACATCTTTCCTTTCATGGGTAGAGAAGATTTTACTTCCTATCGGAAGTTTAGTTGACATTTTATTTTTAAATGAATTATTTGAATCGAGAGTATAATTGCTTTCAATCTCCCCTACTTCTTTATTCTTCGTTAGATTTAACTTATCAATCCATTCAATATTCGTTTTATAAACAGTACCATTAAACATGAATATATCAGCATCTTTGTTCTCCTTTAATACTTCTGCTGCTGACGGTGCCTCACTTTTATTTATATTCGTCTTATTATTGATCTCACATCCTGCTAAAAAAATAGATATACTAGATAGAAAAATAATGAGTAGTTTGTAATTCATTTTCTTCCCCCAATACATTTTCTAATTATAGTCGTGTCAAACTTATAATATATTATAACGCATGTAAAAGTAAGCATTAAACATTTTTGGTTATTTTTCCAAATTGAAATTAGGATGTTTTTATAAAATTTATAACTAATCAAGGTAAAGGAAGGATTTGTGAAGAAAATTCATTGTGAATATTTTCTCTTTTTATATGAGGGGTAGAACCACATCACTATCAAGCTAATAAAACAAAATCCCCCCTAAAATAAAAAAATACGCTATTCTTTCTGTAGAATCATAAGAAAGGATGGCGTTTTTGTATGTCTATTTCTGTATCAGATGAATTGCAACTATTTGCTCAAGAAATTCAAGGCTTCTTATCCCCAAATGGGGTACGGCCGAGATACGTGTATTAACTATACTAAATAAAACCTTAGACCTTATAGTTCTTTAAGTAGGGCTTGTGACTGCTAAACTAAAGTGGTTCTTACGCTAATTTGGGGAACTCCTATTATACGATTATAGTAGTA
>NZ_JBALLY010000094.1:0-43073 GCF_036963045.1 Bacillus sp. JJ864
CAGTTTTCTACTCTACTAATAAAAGGGAGGAATTATCATGAAATTCTCAAGTAAACAACGTCAAAATGTTTTAAATGAAGTAAATAAACAAGAGGTAGATGTGATTGTCATCGGCGGTGGAATCACAGGGGCAGGGATTGCACTAGACGGAGCAAAACGCGGGCTATCAACAGTTGTATTTGAAATGCAAGACTTCGCAGCGGGTACATCAAGTCGTTCTACAAAGCTTGTTCACGGCGGTTTACGTTATTTAAAACAGTTTGAAGTGAAGATGGTCGCTGAAGTTGGGAAGGAACGTGCTATTGTATATGAGAACGGCCCTCACGTAACAACACCGGAGTGGATGCTGCTGCCGTTCCATACAGGCGGTACGTTTGGTGCATTTAGTACATCAATCGGCCTTCGCGTATACGACTTTTTAGCAGGGGTTAAGAAAAGCGAGCGCAGAAAAATGTTTAGCCGCGAAGAAACGATGAAGAGAGAACCACTTGTGAAACAAGAAGGGTTAAAAGGCGGCGGTTACTACGTAGAATATCGTACAGACGATGCACGTTTAACAATCGAAGTCATGAAAGAAGCAATTAAACATGGTGCAAAAGCAGTCAACTATGCGAAAGTAGACAGCTTCTTATACAAAGATGGAAAAGTATGCGGCGTCCGTGTAGTCGACTTATTAGACGGAAACGTATATGAAGTGTACGGTAAAAAGATCGTCAACGCAGCAGGTCCTTGGGTCGATACACTTCGTGAAAAAGATAATTCGAAAAAAGGGAAAGTACTGCAGTTATCAAAAGGTGTGCACCTTGTCATCGATCAAAAACGTTTCCCATTAGGGCAAGCAATCTACTTTGATACGCCAGATGGACGTATGGTATTTGCGATTCCGCGCGGAGGTAAAACATACGTAGGTACAACGGATACATTTTACGATAAAGATGCAGCGGTGCCAAAAATGACGACAGAAGACCGCACATATATCATTAATGCGATTAACTACATGTTCCCGAGCGTAAACATTACAGAGAAAGATATCGAATCAAGCTGGGCCGGCGTTCGTCCATTAATTTATGAAGAAGGAAAGAGCGCATCTGAAATTTCTCGTAAAGATGAAATTTGGACTTCTGAGTCTGGCTTAATTACAATTGCCGGCGGAAAATTAACAGGATACCGTAAAATGGCAGAGATGGTTCTAGACTATGTAACATCTTTAATGCAAAAAGAAGGTCACGGTTCATACCCAGCAAGTGCAACGAAACATATGCCAATCTCTGGCGGTCATGTGGGCGGTTCGAAAAACTTCCCAACATTCATCGCGAAAAAAGCACAAGAAGGAACAAAATACGGTTTAACAGTAGAACAAGCAGAGCAATTCGCAAAATTCTACGGTTCAAACGTCGATGTACTCTTCGAATTAGCGAAGGAATATAAAGGAGATGCAGAGCGCCATAACATGCCGCTTGATGTACTTCTCCCACTCGTATACGCAATGGAGTTCGAAATGACAACAAAACCAGTCGATTTCTTCGTACGCCGTATGGGAGCAGTATTCTTCAACATTCACTGGGTATATGAATGGAAAGACGCAGTTATCAACTACATGGCAGAAGCATTAAACTGGAACGGAGAAGAGAAGCGGAAATATACAGCTGAATTAGACGCAGCATTAACAGATGCAGTTGTACCGGTCGATCAACAAAATCAGACATCTGCGCTCGCATAAAAATGAAAACCACACTGTTTCTAAAGATTTAGAGATGGTGTGGTTTTTTTATATGAATGGATAGTAGTTTGAATAAGGGAACTTCATGTATCTTTGGAATAAAGATTGGTGAAAAAGTTGTAGCTATACTATATTTTGCAGATTTAGTATGATGTGGCTCTTTTTGGGGTACCGCCACATCGCTATCAAGCTAAGATTTTAAAGTACCTCCAAAACGAAAAAACGGTATTCTTTCTATCTAAGATGTAGAAGGACTATCGTTTATTTTTTTTAAAAATGTAAAAAACTTTTGACATTAATAACAGAATTATATAAACTAATAATGTAAAAAGTTTTTGACAAAACTAGGGGTGATGTTCATAAAAATGGAGAACATAATTCGTATTTTACGTAAAGAGAAAAAGCTTTCCCAAGAAGATTTAGCTAAATTATGTCATGTTTCAAGACAAACGATTAATGCGATTGAGAATAACAAATATGATCCTACATTGGAACTTGCTTTTAATTTAGCTAAATCCCTTGGTGTAACGGTTGATCAATTATTTATAGAAGCTAGATAGGGAGAAGAAACAAATGAAAAATGGAATTAATATCTTATTTACTTGTTTATACATTGTGATTATGGGTTTACTTGCTTTTGAATGGTATGAGAAGCAACAGCTTTCTATAACCTCGTTATTTGTAGCAACAATCATTTTGCAATCTTTATTTATGAAGAGAATTTTTAAAGGTAAAAAGGAGAGCGAGCATTTTATTGATGAAATGTTTTTACATATCAGACAGAAAAGCTTGTCAATTTGTTGTTTTGTAATGTACATATTAACTTTAGGTACTTTATTTTTATCGGAAGGAACATGGAATTTTAACCACATGCATAATAAACCATTAATCTTTTTGGTCTTTTTATACCCTATCGTTTATCAAATTAGTCACATATATACTTCAAGACGTAACTCTTAATTTAAGGATTTAGACTGTTTCAAAGTACAAAAAAACGTTATTCTCTCTGTAGAAATATACAGAAAGGATAACGTCTTTTTTGCTTTATGGATAGTGCAAAATCTTAGCTTGATAGCGATGAGGCGGGATCCCATATATAATTATTTTATTTGAAAGTCCCTTTTAAATTTTTTTCAAATCTTTTCATAGGTTGATATACAAAGACGTGTAGTGATAAACCTATAACTGCAGTAATGTTTAAAATAATGCTTATAATCATTAAAGACCATTCTATAACTGGAGAAAAGTATCCGTTCATACTTAATGTAGAAGAACTTACACCTAGCATTAAAATAACTATTAGTAAAGGTAAGTTTTTAACCAATTTGAATCCTCCTATAAACATAATATTCCTATATTTATTATATCATGTAATTAATTATAAATTTAATTTTGTTGGTGGACTTTTATAGGAATTCAACTTGTTTTTTCGTTTTGGGGACCAATGAATTTCTTAAGTTGATAGGCATGATTGCCAAATATACTAGTAGAACGATTATTTATATTACGAAAACGAGAAAGGGGGACATTGAATCATGCCGAAACATATCGTAGACCTATCTAAATACAATGATAATATCGATTGGGATATTGCTGCGCCGCAACTGGATCTAGCAATCTGTCGCGTTCAATATGGCTCAAGGAAGATAGACCCACTGTACAATGAACATGTCCAAAATTTAGAAGCGTATGGAATTCCTCATGCTGCTTATGCTTACGGTTGTTATGTAAGCATTACAGATGCCATTGTAGAGGCCGAAGATTTTCTGGCACGCGTAAATCCAAATGCAAAATTTCTTGTATTAGATGTTGAAGATGATACGCTCGCAAGCTGCGGAGCTACAAATCTAGCAGAAGCAACACAAGCATTTATTACTACTTGCCAGGATGCTGGTTGGAAAGTTGGGTTATATGTATCGCATCATATGCATGGATCTTACGGGTTACAAAATGTACAAGCTGATTTCTTATGGATTCCACGATATGGAGGAAGAAAACCTAAATATGCATGCGACTTATGGCAATATGCAGATGGTGAAACAGGGGGATGGCTTGATGGGATTGGAAAAGTAGATTTAAATGCTTTAAACGGAGATAAATCGCTTGAATGGTTCACAAATGCTCAGGAACTGTATCGTATTTTTGTAGGAGACTTCAATTCAAATGGATGGATGGAAGATGTATACCACACAATCAAAGGTATTTTCCCTGACTACGGAATGTGGACGCAATCTCTTGACGATGGAAATCAGCGTATCGTTATTGGTGATTTCAACTCCAAAGCGTGGTGTGATGAAACGTTTGCGAAGTTGAAAGAGGTTTTTCCGTCATATGGTATGTGGGCCAAGCGAATTTAGCTGCCTACATAATGCATATCGTATGGGATGGCATATTTGTGCTATCTCATACGATATTACTATTTTATGAGCAGGTAGAAGTTTTGGTAGGATACATAAAGTTTATACTTTCAATGCTTTTACATATAAGGTTGCTTAGTTAAGATTACGGTGTTCCAGGGGATGGGGTCCAAATAAAGGAATATCCATATTGGGTCGCATGATAAAAGATGGCGACAACTGAAATAATGATACTTATTCGAAACATCCAAGGGCTTTCTATTTCTTTTTCTTCCAGTATTAATCCCACAATAGAAATAGCCATGCTAAGGAGTGGACTTAAGAAGTAAAGAACTATCCATATTGGTTCGTATGGTAAAGAAGGGTCACCAGTGGCCATATGATGTTGTTCATATTGTTTGGAAATTTGAAAATAAAGAAACGGATATAGACTTATCGTAAGTGCTGTATAGGATGCCCAAGTAAATTTTTTCATAAATGATAGCCCCTTTAAAGTGTGTTATAACAATGAATGATTGTATTTCAGTTATATAGTTTTACGCATATATAAGAAACAAATGAGTCTAATAGTAAATTGGATTTAAGGCAATAGTTTAGACACAAAAAAGTTAAATCTAAACTATTTTTCATCAAAATTACGAATTTCTCTTATGGGAATGTAAATACCCTTCTGGAACTCTACTCAGCGAATCAATGATTTGGCTATTTTCATTAAATTCGTAGTCAACGCCGCTAATTTTAACTACTGGTTTATTTGTGCCTCGTTGTCCCATTATTAGGGCGGCAGTAGCGGCAAGAAGGTCGCAAAAGGTCTCTACAGATTTCTTTATTTCACCGGTAACTGGATCGATTGCCTCGCTCGTTCTCAAAGCTGGGATGCCATATAGACCGATGGCAATCTGAGTCGCTCCCGCTTTTTCGATACGTCCATCACTATCAGTAATGATCACGCCGACTTTAGCGTTAAGAATTTTTTGCACCGTTTCGCTAATTCTTTTTGCGCTTAAATCGGGGTTCTCTGGTAAGAGCATAACGTGTTCAGAATCGATTTTGTCTATCCCAGCACTCGTTAAACGCATTCCATTTGGCAGCCAAGCGCCAATGTAGTCATTGTCTATTTCTAGCTTACGACCAAATGGATCCCCTGTTTCATCTATCATTTTTTGAATAATTCTAGGGTCTTTTCTTGGAACTTTTTCATGTATTTCATTCGCTAATTTACTTGGTTTTACATTACTAAGAGCTATATCTCGACCCTCTACGGTTGAGATTGCTTTTGAAGCTACACAAAGTATATCACCATTTCTTATTTCAAAATTTGATTTTACGGCTGACATGGCAATTATCTCGCCGATATTATCGCCTTTATTAATTCTTGGTATGTTTGGGACTGCTTCAACATGAATTTTCATAATTTATCTCCTTTCGTTCTTTCACGCAATTAGGGGACAAGTTAAAGTTTCACTTTATCTGGAAATCCATTCCGTTATTATTTGAAGCATTGGTATAATCATTGCTAAATGCACACGAATAAAACAATAAAACAAAAACTAGTGAAAAAAGTGAAAGTTATAGAAATAGCTAGATTTAGCATGATTAACCATTTTGGTTTTTCCTGTTTTCGTAAAGCTATGTATGAATAAATATTTGAGATGCCTAAAGGAACTAACAAAGCAAAAAAGATATATGTAAGTTCAACTTTTTCACTTTTATCAAGGTCATTAGCATCATACATATAAAAGCATTCAAGACAGGTTAAAAAAATATATAGATATTTGAAAAAAATAAGGTTTGCTGTGATTCCGATACAAGCGTGTTTATTCTGTAATAGTTTCATTATTTTTCCCCTTATAAACTTCTACTAACAATTTACCAAATAACATTATACATTAATTGGTATTTAATGTGTTGGAAAATAAGTGTTCTCCGAATAAGAGGGAGGGGGAAATGAAAACATATATTTGTATAGGAATAATAAGTATCTTTGATGGTGGATTTCAAATTTAAATGAATTTTTATCAAAATAAGGTACTAAGAAGCTATATAGAAAAATAGAAAGCAAGCAAAAAGATAATGCTACCTACTAAAAAAAGGAAGATATGAAACTCACTTTAATTAATTCTTGTTTCATTAAACATCTTTCATTATTTGTAGTTAAGGTAAAATAAGAACCTAAAAACCAAAACAAACCGGTAACTAATACTAAAAGACTAGAAATCATTATAAAAAAAGCTAATATTACCAACTCAAACACTTTATTTCCTCCATCCTTATAAACTATAAAATATGTTCGTGTATGTAATGAGGTACTGTACTGTTCAATTGTTACACCACCAATATGTATTAAGTAAATTATAAAGAGAATAAGGGAATTTATTCCATAAAATAGGTTCATCACCGTAACATGGGGTTGATTTTTTGAAAGTGAATCATTTTCAATACACGGAACGGAGAGTGGCGACTCCCGCGGAAAGCGTCCACTCGGAGTGGAGTGTACATCTATCTAAATGGCACCCCCGTCTTTTGGTGATGAACCATAAAATATTGCATTGAGGAAATCGCTGTGAAAATAAAAGATCTTGAATCAGGGACTTTTTAAGTGCCCACGATTTTGGTTTTGTATGTAGTCTATTACTCCTTATGCTAAAATAAAGGATAAGAATGGTAAGGGAGGATGGGGAAATATGATTCCTCAAAACATGATAGCATCCATTAGCGAAAAGTTAACAAAAACAGTAAATCCATATTGGATTATTGTATTTGGATCGACAGCACAAAATCGGACAAGAGCAGATAGTGATATCGATATAGCATATGTTAGTGATGGAGCTTTAGATCATTACGAACGTTTTTTACTAGCGCAGGAGTTAGCCAATATTGTTCATAGAGATGTTGATTTAGTTGATTTATCACAGGCATCAACGGTTTTTCAAGCACAGATTATCCATGAAGGAAAGACAATATATTGTTCGGATGAAGAACGCAAGATTGTATTTGAAATGAAAGTTCTTAAAATGTATGCAAGATTGAACGAGGAACGCCGCGTTATATTTGATGATATTAAGAAAAGAGGTGCTATACATGAAGAGTGAAGTGATTGTAAACAAAATTGCTACAATAGAACGTTGTATAAAGAGAATTATAGACGTATACGAAAACAACCCGGAGAATTTAGAGGATTATACAAAGCAAGACTCGATTATTTTAAATATACAACGAGCATGTGAAGCGAGTATTGATTTAGCGATGCATATTGTCGCAAGTAAGAAGCTAGGATTACCACAATCTAGCCGAGAAGCGTTTGATTTACTAGTTGAAGCGAACGTTATAAATAAAGACTTAAGCAATAATTTAAAAGCGATGGTAGGATTTCGGAATATTGCTGTTCATGATTATCAGAGTGTAAACTTAGAGATTGTCCAAAAAATTATTGAGAAACATTTGAGTGACTTCAAATTATTTACGAAGGAAATTTTAGGGATTTTGGACTTGTAAAAGTGAAACCACATTATCTCTACAGTTGTAGAGGTGATGTGGCTGTTTTGGGCTTTGGAGAAAGTAAAAGAGTTTACGAATATTTCCTTTTTTACAATAATATTGTAGAAAGGAGGCGGGAGCATGGAAGTATTTTTTCGAGCAGCTCCATTAGAACCGTTTGTCCCATACTCGAAACAACATGTTATTATACTTCTTCTTATTGGATTAGCGATGTATTTTCTATATCACTATCAGGATTTACTACGCCAAGAGCAGTGGAATATGATGGTTCGCTATACAATTGCTTTTTTATTTATAGGTAGTGAAATTGGATTGGACATATGGCAAGTGAAGGCTGGGATTTTTCAGCTCAGTACATCATTGCCATTTGAGTTATGTACGATTAGTTTATTTTTGGCATCCATTATGATGATAACGAAAAGTTATAAGTTATATGAAATTGTCTTTTTTACAGGAATTCTCGGGGCATCACAAGCTATTTTAACTCCAAACTTACAGTATGCATTTCCGCATTTTCGCTTCATAGAATTTTTCATCGCACATGCATTACTCGTTTTGTCACCGCTCTTTATGACATGGGTGGAAGGATATAGACCAACTTTTCAATCGATTAAGCATACAATGCTATTTTTAAATGCATTGCTACCCATTATTTTATTCGTAAACTATAAAAAAGGCGGGAACTATATGTTTTTAGCGCATAAGCCCGAAACGGCTTCCTTACTTGATATGTTAGGTCCTTATCCTTACTATATTATTTCATTAGAAATTGTTGCGTTTATTGCATGTCTACTCTTGTATATGCCATTTAACAGAAATAGAAGAGGTATAAACAAAAAATTATTAAGAAATGTTTGAGTGAGAAACCACACCCCGCTATAGATTTAGCGACGGTGTGGTTTTGTTATTCTATCACTTGTTCCTGAATATCAGGATCATGATTCGCTATCACTTGTACACAATCTTCTCTTTTCCTAAATTCTCTGACCCAATCTAAAGATTTTTGAGCAGCGGCCTTATCAGCCGTTACCCCAGGTAATACATTTTGTTCCCATGACCTTTCTGAATAGCCAACATCACTTGCTAATAGTACCCAACCTTTCGATGTTTGTACTAGTGCAGAGCACAATCCTTTACTATGGCCAGGTGTAAATACCATATAGAGAGAACCGTCTTGAAATACATCATAGCCTAATCGGTTAGGGCCGTGCGGAATGTCGTGTAACTGAAACGTATTGATAGAAACACCTTCCCACATTGACCTGATGTATCCAGCGTCTTTTTGCGCGGCATTCCATTCTAGTTCGCTTGTTACAATCTGTTTTGCATCTGCCACGTGCTTTATCCCGCTTACATGATCGGAGTGAAGGTGGGTCAGTAATACGTAATCAATATCCTTGTTTTGAATTCCTTTCGCTTGCAGTCTTTCCGCAACTGACTGCCCTTCTGGTAAAGTGCCAGTAAACATCGTAGAAGTAAGCCAACCTAAATGTTTTCTCGGATTTATTCTCATATCTTCGTGCCATCCTGTATCGACTAAGACGAGTCCTTTTGGATGCTCAATTAAATATGCGGAAACAGGCATCCATCTTTTTTTAGCAGAACTTCTGAACCAGCCTGTATACGGCAGTGGGTGCCATGTTTTCTCTTGAAATGCCATCGCTTGATCGATGTATACTTGTCCGGTATGCCATACATGTATTTTACTAGTCATCATTTTTTCACCTCTGGATAAAATATTAGATTAATTGTAAGATAATTATGTATTTTATGGAAAATTATTGTTTTAATAAAATATTATGTGGAATATGGGGTGAATAGACATGCAATTGGTTTTTCGAATTACCTATCATCGTATGTACGACTATTATCGTCTGAAACTACTTCAAGCAATTCATTGTTTAAATACTGAAGAATTGTGGAAGCAGGAGATGAATTCAATTGGTGGCATCGCCTTACACATTTGTGAGCATATAAAAAGAAATACAGTTCGGTACTCGAATCCGGATATAAAGTTTGAAGAAGGGATTGAAGAATACTTCCCTCGTTTAGAAATCACATCATATGATTTATGTTTAATGATAAAAGAAACCTTTGATAACTGGAAAAGGGCGTTTACGAAAGCGGTAAAACGGAATGTAGAAATTGATATGCATAGTCTTCTTCATCTTGTTGAACATACCGCCTATCATGTAGGGCAAGTAGTGGATCGTGCGAAAAGAATAAGAGGAACACAGTTTGATTTTTGTCAAAAGGGGTTAAATGAAAGGAATTTGAGAGATATGATTGAAAATGACAGTGATTTGCTAGATTCATAAGCATTTCTTATACGTATCCTAAAGTTTTGGCTTATTTTGCGGAAATAAAAGGTATTGTACGATTAACTTAAATATGAGATGAAAGGAAATGATGCCAATGCTTACATTTCGTCGTGTCGATGTTGAAAAGGATAAACAGACGATTATTAGATTTTTCACAGATACAGATGAAGAACTTGCGTTTGATGAGAGTGAATATATAAAGTATGCAAAGCAAAAGCAATTCCATTTTCCAGAAGGGTTTGTTCTCTTAGAATGTGATCAACAGGCAGTTGGGGAATTGGTGCTTCGATATGATCAGTATGAAGGAAGAGAGATTGGGTATGTAAGTTTTGTATATGTAATTCCCGAGGGGCGTGGAAAGGGATATAGTAAAGAACTTTTTCAATATGCTGAGGAGCAGTTTAAAAAACGTAATCTATTTGAATATCATCTCCGCGTGGCACAGTCTAATTTGAGAGCAATCAAATTTTACGAAAAACAAGGACTTGAAAGATTGGGAGAAGAGCGGAATTCTTACAATCAGCGTTGCTGGAGAATGGGGAAGAAGATGTAGGTAGGAATATATAAATTCATAAAGCGGTGGTCGTATTGACAAGTAAACTTCCTAATAAAATTCATATCATAGGCTCTGTTGGGAGCGGAAAAACAACTTTAGCAAGAATGTTATCTTCACAGTTACATATTTCATATTACGAGCTCGATAACGTCGTTTGGAGACGGTCTGAACAAGGAGATATAAGAAATACACCTGAAGAAAGAGATGGACAGCTGAATGATATTGTCAGTTCCGATGCATGGATTGTTGAAGGGGCTCATCATACATGGGTATCTCAAAGTTTTCAACATGCAGACATCATCATTTTTTTAGATGTAGCCCTTTCGAAGAGGATATATAGAATAACGAAGAGATTTATTTTACAACTACTCCGGCTTGAAAAAGCAAACTATAAGCCGAGTTTCAACATGTATTTGAAGATGTTTAAGTGGACGAGGGATTTTGAAAGAGAGAGTAGAGCGGGGATTTTGCATATGTTAGGGGAGCATGGTGATAAGGTGGTTGTTTTGAAGGATAATAGAGATGTTGATATGTATGGTATAGGATGCAGAGATTACTGATTTTCATGCCTTTCTGGAGTTACTTGACATTTACTTACATGAAAAACTAACCAATTTTCATTCCATCCAACCACGTGGACTATGCTCTGCAAATGCTTGAAGAAGGGGACATTTTGTCGGAGTACTGTTGAAATAAATTCATATCATGTTACGGAGGAATCACTGAAGTGAATAAAAACATAACTAGAGTAGCCATTCTACTAACCTCTCTCATTTGCGTTACCGCTTTATTTCTTTACTTCACATGGAACGGTACTCCATGGGAAAAACAAACAGCCATTTCTGAATCAGAAAAGTATATTGCGAAATATTTTGATTTAGATGCGAAAATCAAAGGCACTTCTTACAATCATAAAATGGATAGTTATGAAATCTCATTTGAAACAAATGAAGGTAAGAATTTTACTATTGAATATAAAGGACCGAACCGCTTTGACATTTCTCCGGGAGTTCAGGAGTATTTAAGTCAACATTCTAAAATTACAAAGTAATAAGGTTGAAACAAAGAAGTAAAAAAGAGCTAGCGTCATGCTAACTCTTTTTTACTTCTTTTGGTTACGCTGCTATATCTTCGTTCTCATTATTTTAACAAAATTCCAACAGAAGTCCCCTTCCTCAAGCACGTGCAGGGCATAGCCCAAGTGGTAGGGAGTAGAAGAATTCTATAGAAAATGCGGATATCGCAAACGATTTGGGAAATAGATAGGAAAACGTAAAATAGTACAGTAAAAAAGATGGACCAAAACAGTTTCTTACTGTTTTGGTCCATCTTTTTTTACCATTCCTTTGGCTCATAGTTCAAGTCTTGGAATAATCGATTACGTTCTTTTTTAGATAAGTCTCTCCATTGTCCAACGGGTAGATTACCTAAATGAATATTCATAATTCGAGTCCGCTGTAGTCTATACACATCGTAGCCAAGCGCTTCACACATGCGACGAATTTGGCGATTTAGTCCTTGTGTTAAAGTGATTTGAAAAACATATTTGGAAAGTTGTTCCACCTTACAAGGCAGCGTTTTCGTACCTAAAATTTTTACACCTTCAGCCATTCGTTTTAAAAATTCAGAAGTAATTGGCTTGTCTACTGTAACAATGTATTCTTTCTCATGCTTATTTTCAGCACGTAAAATTTCATTGACTATATCTCCATCGTTCGTAAGGAGTATTAAGCCATCTGAATCTTTATCTAGTCGCCCAATATTAAAAATTCTTAATGGGTGATTGACTAAATCAACAATATTACCCTTAACATTTTTTTCTGTTGTACTCGTAATACCAACGGGTTTATTTAAGGCAATATAAACATAATTACTTGCCATTCGTATTTGGTTACCGTTTACACGAACATCATCCCCGGGCTCGACTTGGCTACCTATTTTCGCAACTTTTCCATTTATCGTGACTTTTCCTTCAGTGACTAATTTATCTGCACCGCGTCTCGATGCTTGTCCAGATTCACTAATGAACTTATTAATACGCATGTTAAACACAACCTTAAGTAGAGAGTTAATAGTATAAGAATATTGGATTCGCATTTGATTTTCAAGGGCTTATTAAAATCTCAGGTAGATTATATAAATGCAAAAACCCATTTCTTTTTAGGTGGGCGAGAGCATCTGGCCATGCGTAGAAGCGGTTAGGACCTTTTTTTACCACATACAAGGGTTTAAAACAAAGGAAGAAAGCATGTTATGGTGGAATATAACGTTTATTGAAGAGATGCTGAGTTCAATTTCAGTGCTTGTAGAACAAACTGAATTATAGAGTGATGAAAAAAATATATGGAATGTGTTTCTGTTGAGAGACAACTTTGTTCGGAAAAAGATGTGTTAGATTTTGTAGGCATATGCGTTGAAAATGACGTATACTTATTAATACTCTACGTTGATGTATTTTCTGAAGACTTCTTCAATCTGAAAACAGGTCTAGCAGGAATGATGTTGCAAAAATTCACTATTAGATTCAAAGAAATGATTATGGGAGCTACTAAAGGAAATAATTTTAGAACATTTAAGAATATTGTAGATGCTGAAACTTGGATTTCAAGTTTATGATGCCAAAGAGAAAAAAGGGAATTATGCATATGGTATTCATACAATGGTGAAAAATACATACAAGAATCTATAACAAAATGAGGTTAGTACATGAGTCCACAAAGTTTTAACGATTACGCATTGAGTAAAGAAATTGTAAGAGCACTTGCTAGCTTACAATACGAAAAGCCAACAGAAGTGCAAGAGAAAGTCATCCCAATTGCATTAGAAAAGAAAGATCTTGTTGTAAAATCACAAACAGGAAGCGGTAAGACAGCTTCTTTTGGAATTCCGCTTTGTGAAATGGTTGAGTGGGAAGAAAATAAACCGCAGGCGTTAATTCTTACACCAACGAGAGAACTTGCTGCGCAGGTAAAAGAAGATATTACGAATATAGGAAGATTTAAGCGTATTAAAGCAACTGCGGTTTATGGAAAATCCCCATTTGCACGTCAAAAATTAGAACTGAAGCAAAAGACACATATTGTTGTCGGCACTCCAGGGCGTGTATTAGATCATATTGAAAAGGGGACTTTCTCGTTAGAGCGTCTGAAATATTTGGTGATTGATGAGGCAGATGAAATGTTAAATATGGGCTTTATCGATCAAGTAGAAGCCATTATTGACGAACTACCTACGAACCGAATGACGATGCTCTTTTCTGCGACATTACCAGAAGATGTTGAAAATTTGTCTCGTACATACATGGAATCACCAATCAACATTGAGATTCAAGCATCTGGAATTACGACAGATAAAATTGAACATAGTCTTTTAGAAGTGAGGGAAGAAGAGAAGTTCTCTCTTCTGAAAGATATAACAACGATTGAAAATCCAGATAGTTGCATTGTTTTTTGTCGTACGCAAGAAAATGTAGATGATGTATTTAGACAGTTAAACCGTTCTGGCTATCCTTGTGATAAAATTCATGGCGGTATGGTGCAAGAAGACCGGTTTGCAGTAATGAATGATTTTAAAAGAGGGAAATTCCGTTATTTAGTAGCGACAGACGTAGCAGCAAGAGGAATTGATATTGAGAATATTACCCACGTTATTAATTACGATATTCCATTAGAAAAAGAAAGTTATGTACACCGTACAGGAAGAACGGGACGTGCTGGTAAGAGCGGAAAAGCAATTACATTTGTAACCCCGTATGAAGAAAGATTTCTAACAGAAATCGAAGCGTATATCGGTTTTGAAATTGTAAAAATAGATGCACCTTCAAAAGAAGCAGTTATCACAAGAAAGGCGGCATTTGAAGGAAAAATAAATGCTAAGCCAATTGTGAAAAAAGATAAAAGCGCTAGTCTCAATAAGGGAATCATGAAGCTGTATTTTAATGGCGGAAAGAAAAAGAAAATCCGAGCAGTGGATTTCGTTGGTACAATTGCCAAAATTTCAGGTGTTACAGCGGATGATATCGGGATTATTACGATTCAAGATAATGTTTCTTACGTTGAGATATTAAACGGAAAAGGACCACTTGTTTTAAAAGTAATGAAAAACACAACGATAAAAGGTAAGCAGTTAAAGGTTCATGAGGCGATTAAGTAAAAGGAACTATCCACTCTAATAGGTGGATAGTTTTTTCGTTGAAATCATTATTTTATTTTAATAAAAAAAGAACCCTAAACTTTTCGTCTTAGGGTTCTACTCTGAAATCATTATTTTACGGTTTTCTTACAACGAAATTCTATAAAATTAGTTAACTTATAGATAACTTGTCCAACTGAAAAACGCAACCTATTTTGTCGCTTTTCGACCTACTAATACCCAGTACAGAGATAAGCTGAAAAGGGCAATGAATACGAGAATGAATAGGATATTACTAAACATGGAAGCATCCACATTGTTTGTCATTCCGAAGAAACTTTTTTTCATTGCGGAATGGTCCATCATTGCCGCTGTGTAGGCAATTCCGATTGACATCGCAACATTCAGTGTTAAGTTATAAAATCCGATTGCTGTTCCTGTTTTTTCTTTATCAATTGTACAAATGCAAGACTCAAGTAATGGAGCATACATGAATGCAAATGAGCTAGAGAATAGAACCATAGAGATTACGAATACAACAACAGAAGTTTTGATAAAGAATCCGCCTAATAGTAAGCTGATCATAATGCTGCACATAGCGATTGTAATACATTGCTTGCTTCCCATAACCTTCGCAACTTTTCCTGAAAGAGCCCCAACGATAGTCGCTGCGATATAGCCTGGAATTAATAATAGTGAAATTGTATCTAACTGCAAGCCATAAATCTTTTCAAGCAAGAATGGAAATAGGAATATATATGCTAACTGTACAGAATAAATGATAAACGCAACGCCAAGCAATGAGATAAACTGCTTATTTTGGAAGAATGAGATTCCGATAAAAGCTTTTGAGTTCTTACTAATATAAGTAAGGAACAAGGCAATTGCAACAATAAACAAGATCAGGTACATCCAATTGAAATCTGTAATATATAGTAGTAGGGACGCTGAAATGGCTCCAACTAGAAATAATCCTAATATATCTACATGACTGTTTTCCGTTTCTTCCTTAGGAAGGTATTTTAAAATAAAAGGAAGAGTTAAAAGTGTTACTAAAGAAATTAAAAATAGAGTTGTCCAATGGAAATATGTTGAAACATAACCACCAGTTAATGCACCGATAAGCTGTGAAAGAGCAAAACTACTTGTACTTAATCCTAAAAATTTCTTTTGTTCATCTGCAGGTAAATGCTTTGTGACAAATATTACATATAACGTTTCAGCTGATGCTAAACCAGCAGTTTGGACAATACGTGAAATAACAACTAGTAAAAACGAATGTTGAAAAATATATCCCATGATGGAACCAGCGCAGATTAAAATAATCCCAGCGCTAAAAAGTTTTCTAAAACTAATAGAATCCGCTAAAGCTGCGTAAACGACTGCTCCAATTCCAATCACAAGACCAGCTAATGTTGCTTGCCAGCTAACTGTTGTCGCTGAAATGTTAAAATCTTTTGCCATATCAACAGAAATAATCTTAAACGAATTATCAATTACTAAACATAATAGAAATAATAGTAAGGTAACAGGTACTGCTTTCTTAGCACTATATTCCTGAGTTTTCTTCATACTTACATCTGCATTTATTGTAGACATAGCGATATTCCTCTCCTTTTGTGATTTAGGAAATGATCTTTCTAAATCATGATTGTCTAACTATCAATTAATTGGATGGCTTCAGTAATTTCTACGCCATTTGCTTCATAGGTGGGATTTCCTTGTGCACAGTTGTACCCATTTTTGTTTTTTCCTTTTTATGATGTTCAAAAAGGAAGCGATTGCATGAATAACTGAAAAAAACTTACATTTTGATGCCGCTTTCATAATCATGCGTGATAACCCATTACAATATCGTATAGTTGTATATATCTAAAATGTGAAAAGGATACCATACCTTGTTCTTATGATGTTTACAAGGAAGCATTCGCGTGAAAAGCATCTTATGTTTGATTCCGCTTTCATGATTATGCATGATAACCTGTTGTGATATACAACATTGTACAGTTGTCTAAAAACTTGTATATATCTTAACAATGAAAAGGATACCATACCTTTCTTTTGCTCACAACCCATCTTTCTTTCGGAATTTGTCTGTTTTGTTACAAAAAAAGCGGTGGCAAATTAAATTGTTGATTTGAACAGAAAGCTTTACTATTTTAAGAATTAAAAAAGCCAGAAATCCAACTAGGGATATCTGGCTTGATTTTATATTAAAAAAGACATGACACTACCTACATGATGTAAAAAACTGAATTATAAGTCTATATCTTTTTTCGTAATAATGCAAAAATAAAGGTATGCACAAGAAACGTAACGTTACGACCAATATAGAAAAGAGGGCGTACAATGAAAAGAACAATGACGACTGATGAAGCAATTCAAGGAGGGAAGCATGTGCGGATATTCCATGTAAGTGAAGAGAGTGATATTCAAGAGTTTCATCCTCGAAAACCGACTCGAACGGATTTAGATCCAACGAAAGGGCTTGTATGGGCAATAGAAGATCGATGCTTACCTAATTTTTTGATGCCTAGAAATTGTCCACGTGTTTGCTATCGTGTTGGTCCAAATACATCTGAAATTGACAAGCAAACATATATATCATCAAAGTCATGTTCTCATGTAGTGGTTATTGAAAATAAATGGTTTGAAACAATGAAACATACGAAATTATATTTGTATGAATTTGATACAAAGCAGTTCACACTGCAAGATGAGAATGCTGGTTATTATGTAAGTGAAACATCGCAAATTCCAATCGCTAAATTAGAAGTCGTTGATGTATTTCAAGAATTGTTTAAACGCAATGTTGAACTGCGTTTCGTAAATAACTTGTGGGATAGTTTTGATGAAATTCAAAAGACAACGTTTCAATGGTCCATGTGTAGAATGGGTTTTGCACAGCCAAGGTTTGAGGAATAATTTGTTATGCGGGAAAACTAAAGTTAGATTTCTAATAAGAGAATCCTTATAAAGTAAGGGTTCTCTTATTAGAGTATTCGTTATTAACTATTATAATCAAATTGAGGTGATTATTCTCCTGTTTTAGCGAACTTCTTAATACGTTCACCGATTTCATCACGAACTTTTTGAAATACAGACCATTCTTTTCCTGCTGGATCGTCAAATCCCCAATGAACTCGTTTTACATGTGGAGGTGTTGTTGGGCACACATCATTCGCGTGACCACAAAGAGTTACAATAAGATCTGCATTATTTAAAATTTCTGGATTAATAGTATCAGATGTTTGAGCAGTAATATCGATACCTACCTCTTTCATCGCTTTAACTGCATTAGGATTTACACCGTGTGCTTCAATACCTGCAGACAGCACGTTCCATTTGTCACCTAAATATTTTTCACCCCAAGCTTCAGCCATTTGACTACGGCAGGAATTCCCTGTACATAAGAAATAAATTATTTTTTTGTTATCCATTTTACATCCACCTTTACTATGAATATTTATCTTGGCTGTGTCTGAAAGTACTTACGCTGGAACCAAAGTGCTACATTTACAAGAGCAATCATAACGGGAACTTCTACTAACGGCCCAACAACTGCTGCAAACGCTGCGCCTGACTGAATTCCAAATACACCTACAGCAACGGCAATTGCTAATTCAAAGTTGTTGCTTCCAGCGGTAAAAGCTAATGTTGTTGTTACTCCATAACTTGCGCCAATCTTTTTGCCCATAAAGAAAGAGACAAAGAACATGAGTACAAAATAAATGAGTAATGGAATGGCAATACGTACAACATCAAGCGGTACACTAACAATAACCTCACCTTTTAAGGAGAACATCACAATAATTGTAAATAGTAATGCGATTAATGTAATTGGGCTAATCTTTGGAATGAATACTTTTTCATACCATTCTCGCCCTTTAGTTTTTGTAAAAAACAAGCGTGTTAGCATTCCAGCAATGAACGGAATTCCTAGATAAATAAAGACTGACTTTGCAACCTCTGCCATTGTGATATCTACAACAGCACCTTCAATTCCTAGCCATTCTGGAATTACTGTTACAAATACATACGCATATATTGAGAAAAATAACATTTGAAAAACCGAGTTAAAAGCAACTAATCCAGCTGCATATTCTGTATCACCTTTTGCTAGGTCGTTCCAAACAATGACCATAGCGATGCAACGGGCTAAACCAATCATAATTAAGCCCACCATATATTCTGGCTTATCTGGTAAAAATATTACCGCTAAAGCAAACATCAGAACAGGACCAACAATCCAGTTTTGAACAAGTGATAAAAGCAATACTTTTACATCTTTAAAAACTCTCCCCATCTCTTCATAACGAACCTTCGCTAAAGGAGGATACATCATTAAAATTAAACCTATGGCAAGTGGAATAGATGTTGTCCCCACTTGTAAATTATTTAAGCTACTTGTGATTTGTGGAAATAGTATTCCTGTACCGATTCCTATAGCCATAGCAAGAAAAATCCAAATGGTTAAGTATCGATCTAAAAATGATAATCGTTTCATGAAGTTCTCCTTTCAGATTAACAGCAAGATGTAGGTTCTATCTTATGAACGTCGCTGTCCGCCTTTGTATAGAAGAATTCCCATTCGTTACCATCTGGGTCAGTTATCCAAAACTTATCTTGTACGGCATAGCAGCATGTTGTATTTATCTCGTCCCGTGTGAACAAGCCTTCTTTTTCTAAACGGTGCTTATGGATCTTTATTTCTTCTTCATTTTCTAATTGGAATCCAAAATGATTGATTTGATTTCCATTTACATTATCTATTACATTTAAGGTGAAATGTAATCCTGGAGTTTCCAATAAGAATTTTGCATAATCATTCTTTACTTTAACGGGTTTTACTCCAAATACTTTTCCGTAGAATTCAATAGATTTTTCTAGGTTTGTAACATTAACCCCAACATGTACGTATTTCATCAAAAACTCCTCCTTAGATTTTATATTAATCAAAAAAAATTGATATAAAGTTTAAAAATTTTAGCAACAAGTTCCTTTTCCTGTTTTTCTAAAAATACAACAAAGTTCTTCTGATAATAAGTTATTTACTTCAGTGTCGTTTAAATCGTAGTAACTCCAAGTACCTTCCGTTTCTTTGATTATTAAATTTGCATCTAACAAAATTTTTAAGTGATAAGATAACTTAGATTGTGTCATCCCAAATATTTCTGTTAAATCACATACACAAGTTCTTCCCCTTTGACAAAGTTCATACATAATCTCTAATCTTTTTTGATCTGCAAGGGCTTTAAATTTCTTCTCATATTGTTCAAATTGTTTATTCATATTATCTAACCTCGTTCATCAATTTTTATTGATGTTTTTATTATACGATAGATTTTTTGTTCAACACAATAAATTAATCAATTTTTTTTGATTAATTTATTCCACAAATAATTATAACCATATGATTCATGAATACGAAAGGTTGTTTAATTTGACTTTTGTTGTGGTAAAACTTAAAAGTTATAGTAGAAAGAGGGGGCGTATGTAGTACAAAAAGAATAGATAAAGCGTAAATATTTATGCTTTATCTATTCTTCTCGAAACCCTTATATAAGGTACAACATTTCATCTCGCTATTCGTGGGCAGTAAGACCCTAGCTGAGGAAAGTTTCACTTTGTAAATAGGACCTGACCGCTTCTTCTGATTACTTCGATGTTTTAATCTTAATCTGACTAAATTCGATTGGTATATAATATTTATTATAAACGACAGGATATTTATCGCTAATATAGACACTTTCTAAAATTAAATCACATTCTTCTCCGTGGAAAAGCTGATATTTTAATGACGACGGAGTATTGACGGAACTAGAACGTTTAATTTCGATAGTAGAGGAATTAGCGAGTTCATAGATTTTCTCCTCTAACATTTCTAATACTTGCTTCTCGTTTTGTAAGTCAAGATTTAACTTCGAAACAGCTTCTATTGGCATCATTGTAAAAGCAAAGGCTACGATGTTATCATTATTTTTATACCAGCGTTCCAACGCAACCACGGCAGTCATTTCTTGATTTAATACTTGCATGGCATAGTCTGTGACTAGGTCAATTCGGAAAATAAGTTCGATATCATCTATTTTTTCCGTATAGCATTTATATAAGGGATTCCCTAACTTCTCCAAGCCATCCATACTTTCATTAT
Organism: Bacillus sp. JJ864; assembly: GCF_036963045.1. Taxonomy (NCBI): domain Bacteria; kingdom Bacillati; phylum Bacillota; class Bacilli; order Caryophanales; family Bacillaceae; genus Bacillus; species Bacillus sp. JJ864. The sequence goes on from NZ_JBALLY010000094.1 coordinate 20,738, forward strand.
GATGAAATTTTGTAATGAAATTTCCTTTTCCATGGATATTTTTCACTAAGCCATCTTCCTGCAAAAGTGCTAAAGCATGCCGTAATGTCATTCTGCTTACACCGAATACTTTTGCTAATTCGGGTTCTGTTGGAAGCTTACTGTCTGGAGGAAATGTTCCATCCGTGATTAATTTATACAACTGGTCATACACAGTGACGAATAACGGTTTTTTTTGTTTATTGAGTTCTTGAAGTTTATTTTTCATTTTTTTATACTCCTATAGCTTTTCAAATTCATAACTATACATTTCTTTTTTTGTTCTATTGTATCTTACTTTTTTGTGGAAATTAATACGCTTTCAAAAATTCATTATAATTGGCATTGGGTGTATCTGTTAAGCAAACTGAAATATTGCTGATTCTACAAAATTATAAAACCTATACTAGATACGAGGATATTCAGATTCTATCACGAATTGAATTTAAAAAAGTGAATCAAGAGCTGAAAGGAAATCAATATGGAAAAAATATTATTGAAGTATTTGATTAAATTTACAACGTTTAGCGAAGCGGAGCAACAAGAAATTGTTAGAGAGATACTTATTGAAGAATATAAAAAAGGAACAATGCTCCTTAGACAAGGAGATGTTTCTACGAAATGTTATTTCGTATTGCAGGGCTGCGTTCGGCAGTATTCGATAGATGAAGCGGGAAAAGAAGTCACATCAAACTTTTATATAGAAGAACAAGCGATTGCGAATTTTCACCACCATAAACAAGACAAGTCATCTCCTTATTCTTTAACTTGTCTAGAAGATTGTATAGTAGTCGTTGGTGACCTTGATACTGAAAAAGACATGTATAACAAATATACACAATTGGAAACAATGACCCGCAAGATGATTGAGGAAAAACTAGGTGATATGCAAGATGAATTGGCTTCATTTATTGCCTCTACACCTGAAGAACGCTATAAGTCACTATTACGGAAGCGCCCCCATTTAGTCGGTCGTGTACCTCAACATCAGTTGGCGAGTTATCTTGGGATTACTCCAGAGTCATTAAGTAGAATTAAGAAGCGAATTTATAAAGAAAATTGTTAGGAAGTTGTCATCCATTTTGCGAGGTTTTTCCGCCTCTCAGTAAGAGCCATATCCCAAATCCTAGTTCTCCAGCAATCATTGGTATACTAAATACAATTTGAAGTAGGGAAATAACCCTATCATATTCTGGAGAAAACGTGCTGCATAAGTGAATGACAATATAGCCTATTGAAGCAAGAAGCAATAAGATGCTAATGACTTTTGGTATGCTGCTTGATTTGAAAGCTAAGTAGCCGATAATCATGAGGTGTCCACCAAAAATAATTAATCCGATAGCCCAAATCGATTCAAATGCTTCTAAAAATAGCATGATATGTGCTTGAAGCTGATCGATTTTCAAGAATGATAGATAAGTTGTATTTGTTGTGAGAAGCAGTACAAATAGCAAATTGAGTATGGCAATTCCTAATATCGCCGCATAGATAAGACGGAGCCATGCCCCGAGCAAGGAAAGGTTTGTATGAATGGGCTTTAGGAAGACGTAGAAAGCCCAGGCGACCACAATATCAGTTATTAGGATAATGACCCAACCAAATATTTCAGCCTTGAAAAGGAGAGGTGCTGCCATGATATTGTGATAGGTGGCACTAGCATCTTCTTTTACAACGAGGCTTGCATGGGCGAATCCAGATGAAAAAAATGCAACAAGTGCCATGATGATCAGTGAAATGCCTGCGGTTAGGGCGTATTTTCGCTGATTTGATTGTTCTTTTACTGCAATAGTCATAAAATAACCTCCTATGTTACATCGTTTCGCTTTATTGTAACGGGGAGGAGATGATGCGGCATTGACTTAAATCAAGAGTGTGAAAAATAATAACAACAGTTTCCTCAAATAAGCATGTTCCCATTTATGAAAAATTATGCTGTAATAGTGAGGGAACAATATTTTACTCTGTTCTATATAAATCCATTTTGATTTCTCGACATATGAATCGCTGCTATGCAGAGTATAACGGGACCGCTACCGGCCTGCTTCCTTTGTTTTAAAACATCGCATGTGGCAGGAAAAGGCACTGACCGCTCCTATGCACGGCTAGATGCTCACGTCCTCCCTAAAAAAAGGGGGGGTTATGTCGGTTTTTCAATTTATATTTATATAAGTAGTCAAAGAAGTGAGGAATTGAGATTGAAAAAGTTTAAGAAGTTTTATTTAGAGATTACGAGTGTATGTAACCTCGCATGCAGCTTTTGTCCGCCAACAGAACGGCAGAAGCAATTTCTTTCTGTGGAGGATTTTACAAAGCGATTAGATCAAATTAAACCTCACACAGACTATATTTATTTACATGTAAAAGGTGAGCCTTTGCTTCACCCTAAAATAGATCAATTGTTAGATATCAGTCATGAAAAAGGCTTTAAAGTTAACATTACAACGAACGGAACATTAATTAATAAAAAGAGAGACAGATTATTAAATAAACCTGCACTCAGACAGATGAATTTTTCACTTCATAGCTTCGATGGTCATGAGGGCTCTAAAGATAAAGAAGGATATGTACGAAGTATACTTTCTTTTATTAAAGAAGCAACGAGCCAATCGGACATGATTGTTTCGCTCAGACTATGGAACTTAACACAAGACAATAAGACGAATGTTGAAATACAACGAAACAGACAGTTGTTAGAAATCATTGAGAAAGAATTTGATTTACCATACAAGATTGAAGAGAAGCTTACGCCAGGAAAAGGTATAAAAATTGCGGACCGCATCTTCATCAATCAAGATTACGAGTTTCAGTGGCCTGCGCTGCATGAAGAAGAAGACGATGGAAAGGGATTCTGTTATGGTCTTCGAAATCAAGCGGGTATTTTAGCAAACGGAACGGTTATTCCTTGTTGTTTAGATGGTGAGGGCATTATTAACCTTGGAAATATTAACAATGACTCATTTTCAGAGATTATCGAAGGGGAACGAGCAACAAACCTAGTAGATGGATTTTCCCGAAGAGAGGCAGTAGAGGAACTATGCAGAAAGTGCGGGTATCGGAAAAGGTTTGGGAAGTAGATTAGTACACTTTTATAAAAGGTTTATTCTAAAATGTAGAGTACACCTATAGAAATTGAGATTTATATAAGAAAAGGACTAGGAAATAATAATCTTAGTCCTTTTTCTGTACAAACTTTTTTCGATAAGCAATTGAAGGTGATACACTTCACTCTTTGATTGGTAAATATATACTTGTGACGTATTTTTGAAGAAGTAGAAGAGGAAATAGAAAATTGTTAAAATAGCAATAAAATAATATAGAAGGATTTTAGATATGATGCGAAATAAATGGTTATCTAAATTATCATTAAAAAAAATGACGACATTATTGGTGTTAATGTCAGTCATCGTTTCGTTAATAGCAAGTGCGACTCTGTTACATTTTTATGTGTTGGATCGAGAAAAGGATGTTGTAAATGAAAAATTGAAAAATACTGCTAGAGTGGTTGCGAAAGATCCCCGTGTCATAAATGAAGTTGCTAATGATTCGTCTAGTCCAGAGATAGAGCAGTATACGCTGGAAGTGATGGAATCGACAGGTGTTAGCTTTGTTGTTGTGCTTAATAATGAGCTAATTCGAAAATCACATCCAGATAAAAGTGTTATAGGAAAACCTTTTTCAGATATTGAGGATGCCAAAAAATCATTAAATGGTTCTGAGCATTTTTCCAAGCAAGTTGGTGTGTTAGGAGAGGGCACACGTTTCTTTACTCCGATTTGGAATGAAAAAGGGCAGCAAGTTGGTATTGTTTGTGTAGGTTTTGTGCAGAAAACAATAAATAAAGAGTTATGGGATGCACAGAAAAATCTTTACTTTGGGTTAGGATTTGGCCTTTTTGTAGGAATATTGGGTGCATTGTATTTAGCGAAGCAATTAAAGAAAATATTATTAGGATTCGAACCTACGCAGATCGTGGCGAATATAAAGGAACGCGATACGATTATCGATTCTGTAGGTGAAGGAATCATTGCGGTGACTCCAAATCGAAAAATCCTTTTACAAAATTTAAATTTTACAGAACTCATAAAGAAGGCTAAGTTTACCGGGGACAATATGAAAGAAGGGTACCTTGATAACGATATCTTTGCAACGTTTTTTGGAGAAGTATTTACAACAGGAAAGTCAATTTCCGATCATGTAATTGTCGTGAATCAGTTTGAATTCATCGTTAATATTCAGATTATCTATATAGATAAAAAAATTTATGGGGCGGTTGCAACGTTACGTGATCAATCAGAAATGCAGCAGCTTATTCGAGAACTTAGTGGAACAGAACAATATATTGACGCCTTGCGTGCGCAAAATCATAAATTTATGAACCAATTGCATACGATTTTAGGATTGATTGAATTGGAAAAATATCAGGATGTTAATCACTTTATTCGTGTATTAAATGCCGATTATCACCGTGAGATCGGGTTTGTAGCTGATAAAATTAAAAGTCCAGCAGTTGCAGGTTTTTTACTTGGAAAAACGAGCGAGTTAAAAGAGCAAGGTGTAACGTTAATAATAGATGCAGATTCTCATTTTCCAAGTATGAAAATGGGTGAGATGCTTCATGATTTGTTATTATCGATGGGGATTTTACTAGATAATGCCAAGGAGGCTATGTCGTTAACATTGATAAAACAAGCGACGCTCTTTCTGCACTATGATGAGGAGGAGGAAGTGATTCTAATTGAAGTGAAGGATACAGGAGTAGGCATAGATGAAGCGTTAATGGAACGGATTTTTGAGAGAGGGTTTTCAACAAAAGGCGGGGCAAGAGGCTATGGATTGGATGCTGTTCAATCAATTGTCAAACAATATGATGGGCTTGTTGATGTACAATCAGAAGTAGGGAACGGAAGTATTTTTCGAATTGAAGTACCTTATAAACGGAGGAACATAGATGATTAAAGTTATCATAGTTGAGGATGACCCTATGGTTGCAATGATCAATCGGCAATTTATTGAGCGGTTTGAAGGTTTTCGAATTATCGCTTCTGTCGGCAATATTGGGGAACTATGGAATGTAATTAATAAAAATGTACCTGATTTAATCTTACTTGATGTTTATTTACCAGGAGAAACGGGGATTGATTTTTTACAGACTGTACGTCAAAAACCGCTTTCCATACCAATTATTATGATTACAGCAGCTCATGATATACCTACTATTAAGAAATCACTAGAGTGTGGGGTAATTGATTTCTTAATTAAACCTTTCTCATATGAAAGGTTTGAACTGGCAATAGAAAATTTTCTCCAATATCATTCACTAACTACTAAGTTAGAAGAAACCGATCAAGATACGTTAGATCAAATATTAATAAAAGAGAGGGTACCTTCTCTTTTAAATCCTGCTTGTAAGGAATTGCGTTCAAAAATTCCTAAAGGATTATCCAAAATCACATTAAAAAAAATTCTTCATGTGCTAGTGGAACAAGAGGGGTATTTTTCAACAGAGGATATTGCGAAAGAAGTTGAGTTATCACGTATTTCAACAAAGAAGTATTTGCTGTTTTTAAATGAGATTGGTTATTTAAGTGAAGAATTAAAGTATTTAGCAGTTGGACGACCAATTACAGTATTTCATGTTGTCCCTGAGAAAGAGCGTTTGATCATGTCTTTTAAATAAATAATTAGGTCAAAAAAAGAGTCAAACTTGAAACAGTTCGACTCTTTTTTATGGCATATAGTAATCAGCTTATAGAAACAAGTTCTCGTTTTTCCGGTAAAGGAACAGCATTTCCTGTGTGCTCTTTTGTAATGATGTCATGTAGGTTTTCGAAGCTTGTTTCAATCATATTCGTAAGTGCTTCATCTGTATTAGATCCCATATGAGGTGTCACGAGGACACGAGGGTATAGTTCTAGTAGTGCTTGAACGGTTGGATCTAATTTTTTTGTTGTTTTATCAAATTTTTGAAAGAATATTTTTTCTTCATTCTCAAAGACATCTGTTGCAAATCCTTCTAGTTTATGAGATTGCAGGGCATTAAGAATGGCTTCATTATCTTGCAGTTCACCCCGAGCAGTGTTAATGAGAATGGCTCCATCTTTCATTTTTGAAATGAATCCAGCATCGATCATTTTATCATTTGTTCCTGGAATATAAGGGACGTGTATACTTACGATATCACTTTCTTTTAATAAATCGTCCAATTCCATAAAGGTAACCGTTTGTTTCGCTGCATCACTTTGGAATACATCATATCCAAGCACTTCAGCACCAAGTCCTTTAAAAAGTTTTGCTTCCGTTAATCCAATTTTACCAGTACCAATAATACCGACTTTACAGTTTCTAATTTCTTTGCTGAACATCGTCCGATCGACGGTGAAATCTTGATTCGCTGTTTTTGTTGTTGTATAGGTTGTATGTCTTAATAATGACATAGCAAGTGTTAAAGATAGTTCTGCAATGGCATTTGGAGAGTAGGAAGGAACTCTTGCCACGTGCATGTCGTAATCTGCTGCTGCTTGCAAATCAATATGATTGTAGCCAACGGTACGTGTGAATAAATATTTTACACCGTATTCTTTTAGCTTTTTAATATTTTGCAAATCTGCTATGCAATTTCCTCTTAATAAAACAGCATCCATTCCTCTAGCCGTTTCAATATTGTCGTGTCTAAGTAAGTCTTCAATTAAGCATAAATCGAAATTGTACTTATTTAATTGTTTAAAAAACGGTACTTCATTTTCTCTAACTCCGTAACAAGCTACTTTTAATGTCATAGTTCATCTCTCCATTATCATTATAGTTCTTTATCCAAATATTCCTGTACCACTAATTAAATTAATGATGATAATCCACACAGGAATCATCACAACCGCACAGATTGTAGAAAGTAAAGATGCATTAGAAGCAAGCAGCGCATCTTTATCAAAACTAATTGCATAGGCAGCTGCTACAGTAGCAGTTGGTGTCGCCATCATAATGACAACAACTCCGACAGAAATAGCGCTCATTGAAAGAATTCCTGTTAGTGAAAGAATTGCGAGAAATACAATATTGATAATAGGAACGAACACAATTTTGTTTATGCTGTAGATGAAAGATGTTCGATCTGTAATCGCTGTTTTGAAGTTTACAGCACCGAGTGTTGCTCCAATCGAAAGCCAAGCAAGTGGTGAAGCTAGTCCTGATAAATAAGTCATCGGTTTATATAACCAAACGGCAGTCCGGTCAATTCGTAAAAATGCAACATTTGATACTTTTCCATTAGCAGCTGCAACGGCCACTTGAGGTAAATATTCTTGGAACATCCAGATAAATAATCCGAGAAAGGTCGCAATGACAATAGGATTTACAAACATTTCTTTTATATTTTTTGCTTCCATTTTCAGACCACTCATCTTGATATAACCATACGAGTATAGAAAAATTCGGTAACCAATATTAAAAATGGAGGCGTATAGGACGCCTTTAGGCCCATATATAGCACCTACAATAGGAATACCAAAGAAAGTTGTTGAACCGAAAATTGTTAAAACACGCAATGTATCTTGCTTGTCACCTTTAAATTTCAGATACATCGGCTTAGAGACAAGAATTAAAATAATGTAAATAAATAATCCCCAAATTAAAATGTTCATTCCTTCAGCTAAAGATTCCTGATTAATGTCCATCATAAAAGATGTGAAGGCTAGAGCAGGTAAAGCAACGGATAATACGACTTTTGATAGCATTTTCCCAACTTGATCATTAAAAATCCCTTTTTTGCGACAAAAGAAACCTAGCAAAATAATGAAGATTGTTGAAGTAATGGCACTGAGAATATTCATATCAGTGACGGTCTTCTGAATAATTTGAAATACATTCATGGGTTTTTCCTCCAAACCAAATATTTGTGAATAACTTCACAAATATTGATAAAATTTTAGCCGGCTATTTCTTACAAGGTCATCATAAAGTTATTTGATTTATTCAAAAATAATTTGAAATTAACATAAATTATGTAATTAAAGTAAGTGAAACATTGAGCAAAGCCTGCGCGGTTTTACAGTAATAGGAAATAACGTGATACCTTTCGATAGTTTCAAATCATTTTCGTTAATTACGTAATGTATAATTGTTAGAATATTTCGTATACATGCAAGGCAGAAATAGAATTCTATTCATTGTTAACAGGAATGTTATCTCATAATAAAATCGAAAGCGCTTTCATCAATTTTGTATATTTTACGATAGATTGTAATAACAAAAGGAGGGGAATACATTGGAAAAGAAAAAATTGATATTCATTTGCCTCGCATTTGCAGTGTTTTTTATTTTCCTTATAGAATCCTTATAATTGTCATTTATTCTATACTCACCATATACAAGGAGGAAGTTTAGAATGGGTGAGATGATTTTAGAAACAAAGAATCTTTGCAAAACATTTCAAAAACAAAGGGTAGTACAAGATATTTCACTTTCTGTACCGAAACATTCAATCTATGGATTATTAGGTGCGAATGGGGCGGGGAAATCGACTACTTTGAAAATGATAACGGGCATGCTTACGCCTACTTCTGGTGAAATTTATTTTGATGGTCATACATGGACACGGCACGATTTACATTCTATCGGTGCTTTAATTGAGTCTCCTCCGCTTTATGAGAATTTAACAGCACGAGAAAATTTGCTCGTTCGTACGACTGCTTTAGGGTTGCCAAAGTCAAGGATTGATGAGGTATTACGTGTTGTGGAGCTAGAGAATACCGGTAAGAAAAAGGCTGGTAAATTTTCAATGGGAATGAAGCAGCGATTGGGAATTGCCATTGCATTACTTAATCATCCGAAGCTTTTAATATTAGATGAACCAATGAATGGGCTTGATCCTTTTGGTATACAGGAATTAAGAGAATTGATTCTTTCTTTCCCTAGCAAAGGAATTACTGTCATTTTATCCAGTCACATTTTAAGCGAAGTAAGCCAGGTTGCAGATCATGTTGGGATTATAGCTAACGGTGTATTGGGGTATCAGGGGCAACTGAATAAGAACGACGACTTGGAAAGCTTATTTGTACAAGTGTCGAGAAAATATAAAAGGGAGGCATAAGAAATGATTCCATATGTTGCAGCTGAAAAAATCAAAATTAGACATACTTTTTTGAATAAACTTATCTGGCTAGCGCCATTAGCTACAATGCTGCTTGTTTTTTTATTATCGGGGGATTATTTTCAATTATCTAGTTACAACTGGTGGTACATTAACATGCTTCCAGGAATCCTTTCTTTAAGTTGTGTACTTCTTGCAGAGAAGGATAAAAAAATGAATAATCGGACCATTTTATCTTTACCCGTTTCATTAAAACGAGTATGGGTTTCTAAAGTATTACTAGTTTTAGGAATTTTGATTTGTTCCTGCATGATTTTTTTCTGTGGAATACAGTTATCTAGTTTACTATTAAATAAAGAGAATTTTCGAATCATTCCTGCGGCAAATGCATTATTGGGAAGTATTCTTTTGATCATTACTTTTATGTGGCAGATTCCTATATGCTTATTTTTAGGGAATAAAATAGGTCTCTTTCCGACGGTTCTATTGAATGTAGGAGCAAATGGAGTCTTAGGGGTTCTATTGGCAACAAAAAGTATTTGGATGATTAGTCCATATGCATATCCAAGCAGACTTATGATTCCTATTTTAAAAATATTACCGAATGGTTTGTATGCAGAACCAGGAAGTGTAACGTTCACACCAGAACTCCTTTCCTACCATGTAATACTGCCAGGAGTGGTGATTTCTATAGTGCTGTTCCTTTTCTTCACTTATGTGACAGCAAAATGGTTTGAAAAGCAGGAGGCAAAATAAAATGAGAGCTTTACCAAGGGTATTAAGAGCTGATTTTTTAAAGATGAAGAGTACAATTTTCTTCTGGGTACATATAGTGATGCCAATCATCGGGATTGTTCTTTTTTTAAGTTATTATTATTTTTCCAAAGTTGATTCTATTAGTAAGATTCCAGTTTATATACAAGCATTATCCATGGCTTTTCCTTTGCTAATTAGTGTTGTAAGTTCTTTTGTTGTGGAACAGGAATCATTGGCAGGGAACTTTACAGAACTTTTATCAACAGAATACGGAAAGCGGAAAGCGTTTATTAGTAAAGTATGTTTGTTGTTAATATGTGGATTTTGTTCCGCTTTAGTAGCAGTCGTTGGGTTTGCGGCAGGATTTCATTTTCTGCTAAGGCAGAATGAACTACCACTGTCTTTCTATGTTGAGATATCTTTCGTCCTTTTTGGATGTCAGATTTTTATGTATCTATTCCATCTGTTTCTGAACTTTCGCTTTAGTAAAGGTGCTTCCATTGGGGTGGGCATTATGGAATGCTTGCTGTCAGCTTTAATGCTTACAGGGATGGGGGATGTGATTTGGAAATACATGCCGTGTGCGTGGGGAATGAGATTGAGTAATAGTTTTTTTGTATACAAATTGAATTCAGATGGTTTTCATGCTTTACAAGTAGATATTCAAATGGGAGTAGTTATATGTATTTGCTCGACGATCATTGCGTTTATTATGTCACTTATCTGGTTTTCCTTTTATGAAGGGCGCAAAGAAATGTAAGCATATTTTGTAAAAACAGCATTATAATGGAAGTTGGAGGAGGGTACCTGTATGGCAAAAATATTAGCAATTGATGATGAAGAAGGCATTCTTTATATTATAAAAAGTGCTTTAGAAAAAGAAGGACATGAGGTAACTGCCGTTCGTAATCCTCTTACGATCTCAAAGAACAAATTTTCTTATTATGATTTAATTCTCTTAGATGTCATGATGCCGGAAATAGATGGATTTACACTCTGTAAGGAGATCCGGAACTTGGTAGATAGTCCAATCGTGTTTCTAACTGCTAAAACAATGGAAAAGGATCTGATTACAGGTCTTAACCTTGGCGGAGATGACTATATTACAAAACCTTTTGGAATTGGCGAACTGCGTGCAAGAGTGTCAGCGCATGTAAGGCGTGAACATAGAGAAAAGCAAAATGCATTTTTTCTGTCAGGTCTTACATTCAATCTATCGTGTAAAGAAATAAAGTATGACGATACAGTTATTTCATTTACGAAAAGCGAGTACGGAATTTGTGAGTATTTAGCTTTAAATCATGGCCAAGTCTTTTCAAGGGAAAAAATCTATGAAAATGTTTTTGGGTATGATGGCGACAGTGATAATCAAGTCATTGTGGAACATATTAAAAACATTCGCTCTAAATTATCTAAGTATGGTATGAATCCAATAGAAACAGTGTGGGGAATCGGATATAAATGGAAAAGGTGAAAAAACAAATAAATCTTCGCAAAATTTTTATACGGTATATTTTCGCATTTTCAATAGGGACGATTGCTTTAGTCACTTTGCATATTAGCTTGTTCAGTACTGGAGTTAACACAGGAGTGATTCTTCCGGCAAATTATTATGAAAAACAAATTGAATCGCAAAGAGATGCCGTAGTAAAAGCGGAACAAGGCGATGATCGAATTTTAAAACAATATAAATATGTTGTGTATGACTTTTCAGGAAACATCATTCAAGGAAATGTTCCTAAAAATGATGCGAGGAAAATATGGGATAACGTACAGAACAACGAAATAGGTGGAGGAGGATACTACTATGCAGTGATGAAGCGAAATAAAGATATTTGTGTCGTTTTATATACTTTGCATACGAGTTATAAAAACCCTGTTTTGCAGAAGTATTTACCAATCCCGGACATTTCTTTGATTATCTCTTTTATTCTATTATTTGTTGCAGAAGTACTATTTCTATCTCGCGCTTTTGGCAAATCCTTGTCAAAGGAAATGCTGATTTTGAAAAAGGTAACCGATAAAATTCAAAAGGAAGATTTAGATTTTCAAGTAGAGCAATCTAGAATAATAGAAGTGAATGAAATATTAGATTCCTTAGTAAAAATGAAAGATGAACTGAACGATTCCTTACGTAAACAGTGGGAGATGGAAACGAATAGAAGAGACCAGATTGCGGCTTTAGCACATGATGTCAAAACGCCATTAACGATACTGAGAGGGAATGCCGAGCTGTTAAATGAATTCACGCTGGATTCGGATCAAAAAAAATGTAATGAGCATATTTTGAAAAGTGTTGCTGAAATGGAAATGTATATGAAATCATTGCTCGACATTACGAAAAGTGAGGAAGTTACTTCACTTCAATTTAAGCAAATAGAACTTCAAAACTTTATTGATCATCTTATAGAGGAAAGTGCAGTTTGTGCTTTGGATAAACAGTTAAACCTAATCAAAGAGGTTAAAGAAATACCACATTTTATTCATGGCGATGAGGCTGCTTTGAAAAGAGCGATTATGAATGTAATGATGAATGCCATTGAATACTCCCCGGTAAATGGTGATTTGATGTTTTCAGTTGAAACTAGTAATAGTAAGGTTCGGTTCATTATTGAGGACTCAGGAAGAGGATTTACAAAAGAAGAAATGAATGCAGCGACAGAGCAATTTTATAGGGGAGATAAAAGTAGAAACTCAAAACATCATCATGGAATGGGACTATATATTGCTAACAACTTTGCAAAGCAGCATGGTGGAAATATTTACTTAAGTCAGTCAGAAAAGCTAGGCGGGGCAAAAGTTATTTTGGAAATAGCGGTGTAGTGGAGAGAATGAACAAAAACGCATCAGACGTTGATCTTATGCGTTTTTTTTTTTTTATGATTCTGTGTTAAGGGTTGGTGGGGTGGTACAGATGTTACAAGTACATTTTCATGTCTTTGGTAGGAAATGAAAGTATTGTAGAGAATACTTTCATGTTGGGGAGCAAGATGAAATTTCAATTAGAGGAGAAGTGTACATGATAAGGGAATGTAAGTTTGAAGATTTAGAGCAACTTGTAAAAATAAGTAGTATGGAAGTAATAGATGCTGATTTGAATAACATGATGACTATTTTTAAGGAAACTAAACACTTTTTAGTGTGGGATGAATTAGGAGTAAAAGGCTTCGCTTTTGTGATTATAAGAAATGAAGAGAAAAGGGAGTAGGATATTCAAGTTTATGTAGATCCAAGAGAAAGAAGAAAAGGAATCGGTACGTTACTTCATCAAGAGATTCATAGGCTTGTAGAAAGCGAAAATCCGAGTGTTTTCGTTACAGAAGTAAGGGTAGATATAGAAAATCCAGCTTCTTTTTACGAAAGGTTAGGGTATAAAAAATGGTTTGGATCACCAAGTATGTGTTATACGGGAGGGGTTCAACCAGAGGTAGATATTGAGTTCATTCCGTATGAAGATACGTTTTACGAACAATATGCCGAGTGCAGGGCAGCATGTTTTTATGAAATAGCCGTGAAAAATGATTTTAAGCCATATGTAATCCCGCTAAGTGAACAAGATAAACAGGCGTTATCGAACAAGCCGATATATGTCACGTTACATAATGAACAACTCATTGGAGCAATTACCATTGAAGATGGATATTTAGATCATATTATGGTTTCACCGTCATATCAGGGGAAGGGATATGGTAAAAAAATTACGCAATTTGGGATAAATAGAGCATTAAGAAATGGGGCTACTTCTATTCAACTTAGTTATATAGAAGGGAATAGTAAGGCGGAGAAGTTGTATAAATTGTTAGGGTTTGAAACGGTTCAAGTTATGCATGTGTATAGGAAATTTATGTAGAAAAAGATCCATATGAGGATTAAATATTGTTTTTAAGGATACAGCCTATCGCCATCAAGTTAAAAAATCGGTTGTTCCCCAAAACGAAAAAACAAGCTGAATTCTTATGAATGATTGTGGAAAGATAAAAAAGATAGTAGGGACATTCTTTCCTTACTATCTTTACTATTAATAGTTATATATTTTTAATTAGAAAAGCTCTTTTTTCCTCTATCTCTTAACTGTCCTCATTTTACTTACAACAAGACCAATGATACCAATAGCAATTAACGAATAACCCATTGGTAATAAATAAAATGGTTCAACAAGCTTACCATCCGGAGCGACTGTAGATCCAGCAGTATTAAAGCCAACGATGCATCCGATTCCTAAAATAAATGGTAGTAAAGTTAAAATATATTTTTTCATATTAAACCTCCATGTGTAGGGATATTTTTTATAAAATAACTGCTTTATAGTTGTAATTATAGTACTGTCATGTAGCTAGTACTATTCATATAGGTGACAAAAAGCTTACAGATTTGTAAGAGGGGAAGAGGTTTTGAATGGACAAGTTGCAACAAGCAATCGGAAAATTTAACTTGAATGTATTAGCAATTGAAGATGTTCCGCAGTCTTTTAGTTCGGCGGTTTATAAAATTAAGTTAGTTGATCAGCGCACAGTTTATATAAAAATTCCTTATTCGAAAGTAAAGCTAGAACGTGAGTATACGGTGCTTGAACGATTACGTGATGAGTTATCTGTACCACAAGTATTTGATTATTGGGAAGGTAATGAGGATGTTACTGGGGCACTGTTGTTATCTGCAATTAACGGTGTGCCGGTTACAGGGAGGTTGGATGCAGCCTTAGCCTATAATATTGGAGTGCAACATGCCAAGCTGCATGCGATTATTCCAAATGAACAGGATTTTAGCAGTGCCGTTTCTAATGTGTATAGTCAATGGTCGGAATTTATTCATTCGTAGAAGATGTAAAGGAAGTGATTGAACCGCGTTTATTTGAACAATCATTGCAACATTTTGATCGTCATCTCAAATTACTTCCATCACCAGACGGACCTTGTATCATACATATGGATTTTCGACTAGGCAATATTTTAGTTTATGAAAATCAAGTGGTTGGCATTATTGATTTTGAAAGTGTTCGCATCGGTGCAACCGAAATGGATTTTACAAAAATCAATCGTGACATTTTCATGAAATATCCTGGAACAATGGAGGCTTATCAGCGAGGCTATGAATCCATCAGGCCGCTTATTGATTTGCAAGAAGTTTTGCCGTTTTATCGATGTGTTTAATTTGATCGGTTGGTGTAAACGAAGAGGCATTGAAAAGCATCGAGCTTTTTTACAGGAAAATTTATCGTATTTAAACGCTTTTTTATGAACGTTCGATAGGTGAAGAGGAATTATCAAACTTTATTGTCACGTTAAATAGACCGGGCAAGACGAAATCCAAGGTCGTCTATGCGAAAGGTTGGATGGCTGCGACGGCGACACGAAGCCCCGCAACCTCTGGCTTCTTCAGCCCAGCTGCCTCCGCGGAAAATTCGGTAGGAGCCGTATACTTGTTCATCATATAAATCCCAGCACCATTCCCAAACGTTTCCTAACATATCATATAGCCCCCATGCATTCGGTTCCTTTCTGCCTACTTCATGGATGGTGCCTCCTGAATTTTCATCATACCAGGCAATTCTGTCAAGCTCTCCGTACCTATAACCAGTAGTCCCTGCTTTACATGCATATTGCCACTCTGCTTCTGAAGGAAGTCGGTAGCCGTTTGCTTCCCAATCGCAAATAATATTTTCACCATCGTTACTTATAGAATAACATTCTTTTAGTCCAGCTTTCTGTGAAAGTAGATTACAAAAGGAAATGGCATCGTGCCAAGAAATATTTACAGCTGGTTTTAGATTTCCCTCAAAAGAAGACTTATTTGTAATAGCGTAGTATAGACTCATCGTTACAGGATACTGGGCAAGAAGAAATGGTTTGATTTCAGCTTTCCATGTGCGTTTAATTCTATCGTCTCTTAATTCTACTTCGCCCTCTGGAATTTTTACCATTGGATAGTCAATGGAACTCTTTATTTCATTGGACACTTTATCTGCCTCCTAATGAACTTTTTACAAATTTTACCTCGTTTTAGGGCGTGAAAGCAATATAAAAATACATAATTGTAAGAGAACAAGGTTGTGTTCATCACATATAAAAGAAAAAAGCCCGGCAATTGCCGAGCTTTTCATTATTTCTTAGCTTCTTTGTCTGCTTTTGGAGTTTCGAAAATATCTTTTAAGTCTTTATCTTCGATCTTCACATCTGCTTTTTTCATTTCTTTTGTAACAAGATCGTTCATAAATTGAGCATCTTGTGATTTCTTGTCAACAAGATCGTTTTTAATACGGTCTTTTTCTTGATCAAGTGGTTTTAATTCTTTAATATCAGTAACTTTGATGATGTGATAACCGAATTGTGATTTTACAGGATCACTTACTTCGTCTTTTTTCAATTTATATGCAGTATCTTCAAATTCTTTTACCATTTTACCTGGTCCGAAGTATCCTAAGTCGCCGCCTTTTTCTTTTGAACCTGTATCTTCAGAGTATTGTTTTGCTAACTCATCAAAAGACTTGCCTTGTGCTAGTTCGTCTTTTACTTTTTTCGCAGTTGCTTCATCTTTTACAAGAATGTGGCTTGCTTTAATTTCAGGTTTGTAGTTATCTTTTACTTCTTTGTCTGTGATGCTTTTCTTCACAGCTTCTTTCATTGATAGCTCAGCACGAATAGTTTCTTTTAATTCTTTTTCAGTCATGCCACTTTGTTTCAATACATTGGCAAATTGATCACCGTATTGCTTTTTATATTCGTCATATTGTTTGTTAACGGCATCGTCTTTTACTGGGTAGTTTTTAATAAATACTTGTTTCATGACTAGGCCTTTTAAGACGTTTTGACCGCCTTGTTTTTTCATTGCATTGTAGAACTCGTCTTTTGTGATGTCCCCAGCTTTTGATGTTGCAACTTTGTCAGAAGTGCCACATGCTGATAATGTGAATACACTTGTTACAGCTAGGGCAAGCATTGCTTTCTTCATGAAATAAACACTCCTACTATTATGTATTTTTGAATCCCGTATAAACGGGCAGTAAGCCCCTACTAATGGAAGTTTCACTTTATAGTATAAGCAATATGTACAAAATTTAATATAACATATTTCGATGTGTTTTCCTATTGATAAAGAAAAATTACCCATATGTTGGTGAGGTTTGTCAGATTCGGTCATGTCACCATTTTGGGCTTACACGCATACAAAGAGAAATGAGGAGGTTGAATATATAATGAATCAACAATTAATTTTGTGGCTTGTGTTGTTTATTTTATTAGTAATAGTAGGTATAATTTGTTTATAGAGGAAAAAAAGTGAGGAAGGGGTTTCCTTCCTCACTTTGCATGAAATATAATTTCTATATAACTAGAAATTAATAGAACGGTAATACATACGTTGATGAACCGAAAGACACTCGTTTGACGTCGATCAGACATTTCTTTTTGCTGACACAGTGTATGTGTCATAAGGTTTGTATAAATTAGAACGATAAATGCAAAAGCAATAAATGTAATTATAATTGTCACGAGGAGCGTCCTCCTTTGGCGAAAGTACATATACTTCTATTGTATCATACGATAATTTGTTCGTGTTATAAAATTCTGAAATAGAGGAACTCGGATTAGAAAGAGAGGGAAGAAAATGGACGTTGTGAAACGCTTAGAACAAGCAGAATATTATGTATCGCTTCTTTTTAATATGATAGATGAAGAAAAGTGTCCATTTTATTCTTTAATTATAAAGAAGAAAGTGATGAAACGTGACGTAGAACGTTTATTAGTTCTTTGTGAACAAATGAATGAGCAATACATAATAGAAAAGCAAGAAGGTTTGCTTTTATTTGATGAGCTGTTACATAAATTTGAAAGAGCGCTTCCGCAAAGCCTCGAAGGAAAAGAGGCGGCAGAAGCGCTCGAACGTCAAGGGTTATTTCAACCATTGATGCAAGAATTTTTACGAATGATAGCGAAAAGATAATAAATTAGCATTTTTTAACAAGTTTTTCATCATGCTCTGTAAAACTCTCCTCGATATTATCCAGTGATTTCTCGAAAATGTCGATAAAGTCTTGCCCATAAACATTTCGTAAAATGGCGATTAATTCGATGTTTTCTGGGAATTTACCGTAGAAATTGCGAAGAGCTAAAGCACCGTTAAAGACAGAATTACTTTCAGGGTCATATTCCTCCATTAATTGCAACAGCAATTCTTCTCCCTTTTCTGTAATTTCAATATACGTGTTTCGTTTGTCATCTTCTTTCTTTGAAAATATAAGTAGACCGCGTTCTTCTAATTTTTTAGAAAAGTTAAAAGCCGTGGATACGTGCATGACACCGAACTTCGCAATTTCTGAAATAGAAGCCCCTTTTAAGTGATACGCAATCCATAAAATATGATGTTCATTAATATTTAAATCATATGGCTTAATCCACTGTTGCCAATCTTTTTCCACACACTTCCATAACGCTTTTGACAATTGAGCAATGCGTTGGCTGAAAATCATCGCTTCTTTTATCGAATAACTTTTTTCATTGTTTTTCATCGATTCACCCACTTTATACAATTCTTATTCATTACTATCTATTATGCCAGTAAAATAAAAATTAATAAAGTGTTTTTGTTAGAATTGTGAAAATTTTTCGTTAAAATGACAAAACTATACAAAATTCGAGTGATTATAAAAGCGTTTCCTTGTCGGACAGGACAAAGAGTGACGGAATTTTATTCTGATTTGGACGTAGAGAGAAGAGGGGGATTATTGTATAAAAAATACGGCACATGTATGTCATGTGCCGTATAAGAGACGGTACGAATCAAAACGATTTGTTATAGTACGAAAAATTAAGCTTTGTTAGGAACTGTTTGTTGTAACTTTTCAATTGACTTTTGAATGTTTTCAATTTCTTGTTCAATGTGGCGCTTATTTTGAGAAATATCTTGTCTCCATGTCGAGATTGTTTCGTGCATATCATCTTTTAATTCTTGAATGACTTCTTTTCCTTCAGAAGCTGTTTCAACAATTTGTCGTGTTAATAATTTTGTATCGGCTGTAATATCAGCCAATGTTTTTTTTATATCATTTCCTTTTTCTTTTAACTTACCTCGCATATCTCTTCCAGATGAAGGAGAAGAGAAGAGTACAGCAAGTCCAGCAACAGCTCCGCCGCAAATGACGCCAGTTAGAAAGGATTTAGATTTTGACATGAAAAGAGCCTCCTTAATTTGTGAAACTTACTATCATAGATGGAAGTTTCACAGCATTGTTATACTCATGATGTGTAAAACTGTGCATATGCATAAGACAAGGGGGGAGAAAAGTGAAATTAATTACAAACATTTGTTTTATTGTCAGTCTTTTCTTTCTTGTACGAGCAATGCAATTATTTTTTATTTTAAAACAGAAAAGATCGTACCCGCCAATCCTTTTAGTAAAGCAGCAAGTTGCTCGGTTTGCGTTCATTGGCGGGGTGTGTATGGCATGTACAATCTTATTGTACATACTTCAATAGTTCTGAGAAAAGGGTTACTTTACGCTAGTTGCAATTGTGTTTGCAATGTTTTGTAACTCTTCCATTGTGTAATCGCTTTGGTGAGATTTCCATACAGCACCGAAACCGTCTTTTTCGCCGTAGCGTGGGATTAAGTGAAGATGGAAGTGAAAGACAGTTTGTCCTGCTTTTTCGCCGTTATTATTTAATAAGTTGAAACCAACTGGATTATATTCAGCTTTAATCGCATTCGAAATTTTTGGAACGACAGAGAAAATGTGTGCAGCAATTTCTGGTGTTAATGCGAATACGTCTTGTTTATGTACTTTTGGAATTACAAGTGTATGTCCTTTTGTAACTTGGCTAATATCAAGAAAAGCGAGTACATGTTCATCTTCATATACTTTTGCGCAAGGAATTTGTCCCTCAATAATTTTACAAAAAATGCAATTATCTGCTGTATGATTCATATTCCTCATCCTTTCAGTAGTCTTAGCCGTATTTTACCATAATTACATAATAGAAAAAACACGAAAAGCAGGAAGCGGGTAAGCTTCCTGCCTTCTGAAGAAGGATTGAAAAAGCGTTTTCGTTTAATCTACCTTTAGGAGACACCTCATTTATTTAGGAAATGCGCGGTAACTCGACATATATTCTGCCGTCGACACCCCATTTACAATGAAATGATGTTGCAATCCTTCGGAAATGAATTGTTTATTTTATAAAACAGTATCTACTCTCCGCGAGACACCCCGTTTCTAAAATGAAACAAATTATATGGCTCCGTGTAAATAACCTTTGTCCATTATAGACACCCCATTTCATGATGAGTTCGCTAGGCTGTGTTCATCACTTTTATGGTTGCTTTTTCAATGTGTTCCTTCCTCACTAATTATGATGTCCGCTTTTTTAAGATATATGCAAAGGAAATTTTTTCTTTTAT
Source organism: Bacillus sp. JJ864 (assembly GCF_036963045.1). Taxonomy (NCBI): domain Bacteria; kingdom Bacillati; phylum Bacillota; class Bacilli; order Caryophanales; family Bacillaceae; genus Bacillus; species Bacillus sp. JJ864. Next base: position 40,989 of record NZ_JBALLY010000094.1, read on the forward strand.
TGTTAGGTCTGTACTATGTAGGAGCTTTATTTTTTTGGTAAGATGATTACATATACATAAATGAAGAAAGTGGTGTCATATGGAACAATTATTACGCGTGGAAAATCTCACAGGCGGATATACGAAGCGGCCTGTATTACAAAATATTTCATTCTCTATTAAGAAAGGAGAGCTTGTCGGTTTAATTGGTCTAAACGGTGCGGGAAAAAGTACAACGATCAAACATATTATCGGATTAATGGAGCCGAAACAAGGTCATATAACGATTAACGGTAAGACATTAAAAGATGATATGACAGCATACCGCTCTAGTTTCTCGTTTATTCCAGAAACACCTGTACTTTATGAGGAGCTAACGTTAGAAGAGCATTTAAAGCTAACGGCAATGGCGTATGGCATTGTCGAGAAAGAGTATGAGAAGCGCGTAGACAAGCTGTTAAAAGAATTTCGTATGAAAAATCGTTTGAAGTGGTTTCCATCTCATTTTTCAAAAGGGATGAAACAAAAAGTAATGATTATGAGTGCGTTTTTAGTGGAGCCTTCTTTATATATTGTCGATGAGCCGTTTGTTGGGCTAGATCCGCTAGCGATTCAATCATTGCTGCAAATGATGGATCAAATGAAAAAGAGCGGTGCAGGCATTTTAATGAGTACACATATTTTAGCAACAGCAGAGCGTTATTGTGATTCCTTCATTATTTTGCACCAAGGTGAAATCCGGGCACAGGGCACGCTCAAGCAGCTGCAAGGCGAGTTTCATATGCCAGGGGCAACGCTTGATGATATTTATATTGCACTAACGAAGGAAGAAGATGCTGATGAATAGTAAAGGGCTATGGAAAGAAAGGTTTCGTCATTTTTTAAAGGAAACACGTACATACGGTAAATATGTATTTAATGATCATTTGAAATTTATTTTTGTATTTATCATCGGTGCCGGCGCATATTATTACCAGCAATGGCTGCAAACATTAACGCCTGCATTTCCGGCCGCATTTGTGATGGCGGTGCTGTTAGGACTCGTCTTAACGGCAGGATCGATTCAAACGTTATTAAAAGAAGCAGATCTTGTATATTTACTTCCAGTAGAAGAAAAATTAAAAGCATATTTCGGAAAAGCATTTCAATTTACGTTTATCGTCCAGTTGTATATTGTGGCAATGGTAAGTGCGGCGCTTGCTCCGCTCTATTTCCAGCAGACGAAACAATCAGGGGAAACATATATCATAATTATCCTGGCGATTGTGCTAAGTAAAGGTTGGAATTTATTTGTGACGTGGGAGAAGTCTTATATGACGGATAACCGTATTCATCTCACGGACTGGCTTGTTCGTTTTGTACTTAACTTTTTCTTTGTTTATTTCCTTGTCGAGCGCGCTTCTGCTTTGTATACGGGAGCAATCGTCTTTGCGATGATTATTTACCTTGTATTTTTGCACCAGAAAGTAAAAGGGAAACCGCTGAACTGGGAATATTTAATTGCTGAAGAAGGAAAGAAAATGATGCTGCTATACCGCATTGCCAATATGTTTGTGGATGTACCGGCATTAAAAGAACGGGTAGCTCGCCGCAAGTGGCTTGATTTTATTCTGCAAATGGTATCGGATAAAAGACCGTATTTATTCTTATTCTTGCGCACGTTTTTACGCTCAGGAAATTACTTCGGGTTGTATGCCCGCTTACTGACAATTGGCGGTTTGATCTTATACTTTGCGCCGTTTCTCTATGTGCGCCTTCTAGTCGGCGCCTTGTTTTTATATTTAATCGGCTATCAGATGTTAAGTTTATGGAAGCATCATCGTTTGAAATTATGGCTCCAGCTATATCCGATTGCAGAAGAAGCGAAAATGAAAGATTTTCTGACGTTACTATGTACGTTGCTGTGCGTAGGCGGTGTCATATTCGCTGTACTCTTTGCGTTTGCAACGAAGGATATCATGATGACAGGACTTGTTCTTCTTATGAATCTGTTATTTAGCACCCTGTTTGTTTATCAATACGGGGCGAAGCGTTTAAAAAAATTATCCCGCATTAACGGGCAGTAAGATCAAGATTGAGGGAGAAGTGAAGAAGATAGGTGGGGGA